>CANSKM010000238.1 GCA_947647475.1 uncultured bacterium | reverse complement strand
CATAAACTTTCTCAAATGATTGCCGATATATAAAATAAGGGCGTATAAACCGCAGAAAAATTTGATGCTTGCGGTCCCGCTTTGACGATTTGATTTCCCTTTCTGCCAAAACCCGTGAGCCCTGGCACTCTAAGGGGGTTCTATCTTAAATAATACCTTCGAAAAAACACTAAAGGCAAATATTTTAACAATAAAAATAATTAAACTCTTTTGAAATATTCCAAAAAACTCCTAAAGGGCTATTTGAAACACATTTGAATAAATATAAAATGCATTTATAAAATTTGTTAAGGAAAAAATATGATAAAAAAAATTCAAGTACTTTTAATATATGCCCTTGTGGCGGGCTTTTTTGCACAAAACGTGTTTGCAGATGAACTTCAGGATGTGCAGGATTTTTTTGAAAACTATATAAAAGCCGCAAATTCTTATTCAAAAACCGTAACAGATTTTTACCTTCCCGATGCAAAGATTATAAGGGTGGTTTTAAAGCCTGAGGGCGATACGCAAAGTGTGGATTTTCCGATGGAAAGATATAAAAAAGAGCTTAAAAAAGGTCAGCCCCTGGCAAGGCTTGCAAAGTATAAAAATAAATATACGGATAAAAAGTTTGAAAAGCTAAGTAGCGGAGACTATAAAATTTCTGCGATGAGAACCCCAAGCGGAGACAAAAAAGCGCTTCCTTTTTATTTCATCGTGACAAAAACCGATGATGGCTGGAAAGTTAAAGAGGAATCCATGCAAACAACCGTGCAGAAATTTTTAACATCAAAATAATACTTAAAAACCTTCGCAGTTTAATTTTTGCGAAGGTTTTTTAATCTAAATTTTTGGCATCGTTTTTATTTATGCTGTTGTGTGAAATCGGATGCGTTTCTAAGGTCGTTTAGATATTGCTGTCCGTTCATCACTTCCTGATACAATAAATTCAGGTTTTGCTCAAGTTTGTTTAAAACTTGCTGGGCATAGTTTTGCGCGCCGTCTTTAATTCTTATGGATTCTTCGTTTGCGTTCAAACGCACGCTTTCGGCTTCGTTAAAGGCCTTCATCTTGATGTCTTCGCATTCTTGAATAACCTGTTCTCTGAAGCTTTTTGCCTTTTCTTCCATATCGCGCATAATGCTTGATTCGTTTAACATTCTGTGGCGTTCGTTTTCGGCATCTGCGATGATTCTATCCGCCTTCATTCTTGCATCTTGAAGAATGTCATCTTTTTTCCTCAAGATTACATGTGCATCTCTTATTTCATTTGAAACGGCATCGGGGAAACCATTTATAATCTTTGATAATTCTTTGCTTTTCACCACTACATAATGACCTGGTATAATATGCAGTCCCACTTCCCAGAGTTCGTTTAATTTGTCAATTAAATCGTACATTTTTTCTTCTGATTGTGACATGCTAAGATTCTGCCTTTCGTTGATTAAACATTTATTTTATGCTTTTGTAAATATTCTACCACACTTTTTGGTACAAATTTGGAAACATCCTGTCCCAAAAATGATAATTCTTTAACAATCCCTGAACTTATGAAGTTATATTTGGGTTTTGTAATTAAAAACACAGTCCCGATTTCAGGCGCAATTGCCTGGTTTGTTTGGGATAATTGCATTTCATATTCAAAATCGGAAACGGCGCGAAGCCCGCGGATTAAAAACTTTGCCCCGACTTTCCTTGCATAGTCAATCGTTAGCCCCTCAAAAGAGCCAACCTCAACGTTTTCAAGGTTTTCCATATCTTTAATGGATTGTCTTATGAGTTCAACCCTGTCTGATGTTGGCATATAAGACTTTTTAGAATTATTTTTAAGCACGGCAATAATTACCTTGTCAAACATAGACGAGGCGCGCTCTAAAATATCCAGATGCCCCTTTGTGACAGGATCAAAGCTGCCGGGGTACACTGCAATTTTTGTTTCCTTAGTATTTTCCATTAATATTATTATATTATCAAAATTTTTTTGCCCAAAACACATGTTTTCACATGCGGGCTAATTGTAAACATTTTGTTACATTTTGACAAAAATTCTTTTAATTTTGGCCAAAAATCATGCCTTATCTTTAAAAATCATTAATCTGAATGATATAAATCGTGTGGTATTAAAGTATTATCTTCTTGGATAAGACTACTGTTAAGTATTGCAAAAATTGTGTTACAAAGCTTTAAAAAAGCGCACTGGCGCTTTAAAAGACCAAGGCCAAAGTCTTGTAAAGGCAAGGCTGAAACCTTTAAAAAAAGCCTAAAACAGTCTTATTCAAGGGGAAAAAGAGTTTTAAATTAAGATGTTTAATCCTGCCATCCAAAGTTACATAAATTCTTCAGGCGAAGCCCAGGCAAAACAGCGCGCAAGGCAGATAGATTCATACCTGAATTCAATCTACCCCGCGGAAGCAAAGCCCGCAGAACAAACTCAAGCTAAAGACAACTTTGGCGCAAAGCCTTTTCGGGAAGTTTTAAATGCTTCAGAAGATTCAAAACAGGTGTTTAAGCTTGATACACCGCCTGTT
>CANSKM010000237.1 GCA_947647475.1 uncultured bacterium | reverse complement strand
CGTCTGAACCGTGACAAATTTCACATTTTTTTTAGAAATTCTATTTTGAGCCAAATTTTCACAAGAAGCTTCTTCTAATTTAAAATCTTTTAATTCAGCCTCAAACAAAACATCTGCGCCTGCATCTTTTAACATTTTATCGAAAACTATTTTTAAAAGAACCGGGTTGAACCAGCCGTCATTTCCATCTGAATATGTAATTTGAGCTTCATATTTTTTTGAATATTCGATTAGTTTTTTGTAAAAATCCGTATTGATGTTTTCAGTAGCGCTTTGCATCATCGGAACAACAAGCGCGCCTGTAATTTGCCCGCCAAGAGAATTTCCCTTTTCAACAAGCAAGGTTTTAAGCCCGAGACTTGCAGCAGTATAAGCGCAGGCAATACCCGCAGGGCCGCCTCCAAAGATTGTAACATCGTATTTTTTAATGCTTTCAGGGCTGATATCCATAATGAAATCCTCAGATAAGTAATTTTAGCACTCTTTTTAAAAGCATGTGTTATTGTAAAGAAAAGGCAAAAATTTTTTTTCATTTTTACAGTTGTCTAAAAATTCTGCCTATGATTAGAGTAAATTTTATAAAATGTGGTAATGGTATTATCATATTTTTTATTTGGGAGGTTTTATTCTTTTTCGAGTCAATTGGTTTTTTACGGTTTTATAGGGTTTTAAGGGTTATTTTAAATCGTTTCGCTATGTATTCATAATAGATATTATGTAAAAAGACGGGTTAATATGTAAAAGATATATAAATAGTAAGGAAGATAATAATATATCCCCTTAAACTTCATTGTGGAATGAACTTTTAATATCTGTTTTATAAAATAACTGTGTTTTTAGGAGAAACACTATGTATAACAGCATTCAAGATAAACCCTTAGGAAAAGAAGCACCTGGGGCAAAAAAGAAAATAAGAATATTACTTGCAGATGACCACAAATTAATAAGAGTCGGGCTAAAAAGCCTTTTTACAAAACATGAGGATATGGCGGTAATATCCGAAGCGGAAAACGGCAAAGATGCGGTGGAAAAAATTAAAACCCAACACCCCGATGTTGCTATATTGGATTTAGTTTTGGGAGATATTTCAGGCATAGATGTCGTTAAAAAAATAAATGATGAGAACACAAGCACAAAGGTTGTAATTTTAACTTCGCATATTAAAGATTCAGACGTCACAGAATCCCTTAAAGCAGGTGTAAATGCATACGTTTTAAAAGATATAAACAGCGAAGCACTTGTGATGATTGTGCGCACGATAAATGAAGGAGCCATGTGGATTGACCCGAAAGCGGTTTCTGTTTTAAGAAATTCAAACACAAGCGGGGTAATTCCCCAAAAGACCACTTCCCGCGCAAATTTCAAGGCCCAACATTCGAATTTAACAGAAAGAGAATATGAGGTTTTAAAGCTTGTTGTGGATGGAAAATCAAACCTTGAAATCGCCAAAATATTGAATATCAGCGAACATACATCAAAAGCACACGTTTGCAACATAATTCAAAAGCTTGTGGTGGATGACAGGACACAGGCTGCGGTTAAGGCAATCAAAGAAGGGCTTGTCTAATTTCTTTACAAAGCTGTGCAGGACTTTAAAGACCTTGCATTGTATTTCTTAATGTGAATTTTTATTTTGATATTATCGATATATTACTATACGTAATGTATCGATAATTTTTTAAATTTGAACGTTGAATTTGAAAAATATTATCATTATATATCTAATAGTAATATATTGATAATATTTAAAAGCAGAAATGCAATTTTTTAAAAAAATTCAAAAAAAATATTTAAAATTTTAAACTTTTTTGAACTTCTTTGCTTAAAAATTTAAAACGAATTATAATATTTATCAAGGTTACAAAACAAATGCGGGCGGTTTATCAAAATTATCCGCATTGATTTTTTCTGCCGGATAAGCCCTTGCGCACTTGGATACCATTAAAGGGTTTAAAGGCAAAAACGGTTACAATCAGCACCCGAAAAGTTGTTTGTACAAATTTTTACTGATTAAAGCGGCCCTAAAATGCTTGAAAATAGCCATTAGAGCCGCTTAAACCGTTATAAATATTGATTTTAGCCTATTTTTGCTGGCACCTTTTTTCTTAGCAATGCGACAGCAGGCCTTTTGGGCGAAAACCCTTGTGATTTAAGGGTTATGCCATTCTTTGGAAATGGTTTGCAAACCTGTTATCGGGCGCTAAAGCTACCGGTGTTGTGGTCTGAAACACGGGCTGTGTCTGAATTTGAGGCTGCACAGCAGATGTCTGCACAGGTGCAGTCGCTGCTTGGGTTGTGTTCAGGGGCCTTACCGTAGCTTGCGGCGCAGGAGCCGATGTTTTATCTTTTTTAGCTTTAACTTTGCTTGCTGCAAATACCGCAACTGCACCAACAGCAGCTAAAGCGCCAACTGCTGCAAGAACTCTTTTATCGGATATTGCACCGGTAAGATTTTCCACAAGCCCTTTTCCAAAGCTCGGAGCTCCGGAAGCCGCTTCCCTTGCGCTGCCTTGAAT
>CANSKM010000236.1 GCA_947647475.1 uncultured bacterium | reverse complement strand
GTTGCGGCAGTTATTATGACAGAAAGAACAGTCCCTGAAATCAAGGGCTGTAAAATATTGTTTGGCACAATTGATAACAAATGTTCATAATATGAAAGCCCTTGTGCTGTTGTGTTTGAAGTACTTTGTGCCACAGTATCAAGTGCAATATTGTCCGGAGTGAATAAAATATATAGAACAAGGCTTATGCATGCTGCGGCAAATGTTGTAAGAAGTGTGTAAAAAACGGTGTGTGCAAAAATTCGCCCCGTGTTTTTCTTTGCCCCAAGCTCTGATAGGGTGGTTATAACAGCAAGTGCGATTGTGGGGATTGCAATAAATTGAAAGAGCCTTGTGTAGATAGTTGCAATGAAATTAAAAAATTCATTTAAAATTTTAATTCCAAAGCACCCGAAAGCAGCACCGAGGGCGAGGGTAAGAAACCATATCAAAAGCTGCTTTTTCTGGTTGTTTTTCTTATTGTTTTGCAAGGTATTTTTTGCTGCATCCGTATTTTTTGTGTTTATTTTTTCTGTCATAATGCTCTGTTATTCTATATTTTGTGTATGCCATAATTTTATCACAACGGTAAAAAATGCGCGCGGTTTTGGATGATGATATTAAAATTTAGTTTCAAATCCAGGACACAGCGCACACCAAAGGCATAGGTAGAAACATTGCTATTAACAGTGAAAGTGCCGCTATTCAGGTTGCCTCTGTAATAGTTACTGCCGCTTATCGTGCCTGACCATACATTGTTCGGGATGCAGTTACCGTTATAGGAGCCCGGGCAGCTGCTTGTATAGTAGCACTGCAAGGCGCCGTAACCTGACTTGTAGTCACAGAGCTGTCCGTAGGATAACAAATCCAGGACACAGCGCACAGAATAAGCAGCCGTGGCTGCGCTTGAATTTGAATTAAAGCTGCCACTATTCAAGCATCTGTAATAATAGCTTGAGCCACTGGAATAGTCTGACCAAGCGCAGTTCGGGTAGCAGTTGCCACTTGATGTGCCCGGGCAGCTGTCTGTATGTTTCAATGTGCGGCTGTGTCTTTTGTGTGACGGGAAATTTGGTTTGGCAACATAAACTTTGCCAAGCGGTAATTGAAAAAACAATTTTAAACCGTGAAACCACGGCCCCATTCGACGATTTGAATTCCCATTCTGTTAAAATCCGTAAACTTTAACACTCTATAGGTTTAATTCTTTAACTAATCTTACCTGATAAACTTTAAAATCGGCAAATTGTGAAGGAAGAATTTTACGGAAAAATTGACAGCAGGTTTAATTTAAACTATTTTGAAGTCAAAAGGAGTAAAAATATGGAGTGGATTTATCTTTTAATTGCAGGATTGTTTGAAATTAGCTGGGCAATCGGGCTCAAGTTTTCATTCGGCTTTACAAAGCTTGTGCCAAGCGTGCTCACAGTTGTTTGCATGATTTTGAGCTTTTATTTTCTTGCGCTTTCTTTGAAAAATCTTCCTCTTGGTACTGCTTATGCCGTATGGACGGGAATTGGAACAATAGGGACGGCAATTTTAGGAATTATACTCTTTAAAGAGCCTTTTGATGCATTAAGAATATTATGTATTTTATTTATTATTTGCGGAATTACAGGATTAAAACTTTTGTCTTCATAGCTTAACAAAGTTGTAAAAAAAAAGTGTTTAGAGTATAAAGGGTGCTATGAAAATTATAATTTACGGCGCAAATGAAATCGGTTCGATTATTGCAACAGAATTCTTTGAAGACCACGATATAATTGTGATTGATTCTGATGCAGTGCGTTTGGAAAAATTTAACAACCTTGATTTATCCACAATTGTGGGCGAGGCTTCAAACATAAACGTTTTAAAAGAAGCGGATATTAAAAACGCAGATGTTTTCATCGCCTGCACCTGTCTTGATGAAGCAAATATTGTTGCCTGCCTTATGGCAAAGCAATTATCAAATGCTCAAACAGCTTGTTTTGTTTCTAAAAAAGAGTGTAGAAATTCTTTAAGTATTGTCAAAGAATCTATGCAAAAAGAAGGCGCTCTTTATATAGATTACGTTATTTGGCCCGAAAAGCTTTTAGTACAGGAAATATTTAAAATTGTAACCGTGCCTGATGCCATAAATGTGGAAGATTTTGCACAAGGAAGGGCAAAGCTTCTTGAATATAGAATTAAAGAAAATTCTGTTCTTTTAAATAAAAAACTTAAAGATGTGTCTTTTGATGAAGAGGTGCTTGTAGTCGGGATAAAAAGGGATGAAGAGCTCTTTATTCCAAAGGGTGATGATGAATTTAAGCTAAATGATAAGGCTATTTTTATGGGAACAGCGGAAGGTCTTGATATATCAGCATCCCAGTTTTTTGTGGAAGAAAAAAACCCGCTCAAAAATGTCACAATCATTGGGGGCGGAACGGTTGGTCTGGAACTTGCAAAATCTTTTGAAAAGACGCCAATTAAAGTTAAATTGATTGAAAAAGATTATAAAAGGTGTGAATTTTTATCCGAAAATTTGAAAAAAACCTTAATTTTAAACGGAGACGGTACAAAT
>CANSKM010000235.1 GCA_947647475.1 uncultured bacterium | reverse complement strand
TTTTTAAACTGCATCTCATAAAGCGCCTTGTATTGGCCGTTTTCAACCTCCATAAGGGCTTCATGTGAACCCAGCTCAACAAGTTTGCCTTCATTTATAACGGCAATCCTGTCCGCATTTTTTATGGTTGAAAGCCTGTGTGCAATAATAAATACGGTCCTGTTCTTCATCAAATTGTCCATTGCCTTTTGAACAATGGCCTCGGATTCATTGTCAAGAGCGGAAGTTGCCTCATCTAAAATTACAATCGGGGCATTTCGAAGCAGGGCACGCGCTATTGCAACCCTTTGCCTTTGGCCGCCCGAAAGAGTTAAACCGCGTTCACCAAGCATTGTTTCAAGTCCTTCAGGAAGTTCTTGAATTGTTTCTTCCAAATGTGCTGCCCTGATTGCCTCAGTTAGCTCTTCAGGCCTTGCCTCAGGATTCCCCATAAGAATATTATCTTTAATGGAACCTGAAAAAAGGAAGTTATCCTGAAAAACCATTGAAATGTTGCGACGCAAGGAATTGAGCGAAAATTCCCTGATATCTGTTCCATCTATTTTAATCGAGCCGGATTTTATATCATAAAACCGAGGGATTAAGTTTACAAGCGTGGACTTTCCGCCACCTGAATTTCCTACAATTGCAATGGTTTCATTTTTCTTTACATAAAGGCTAAAATCCTTTAATACGGGTACATTTGGCACATATTCAAAATTAACATTGTTAAATTCAATTCCTTCTTTTAAACCCTTTAATTCAAGCGGATTTTCGGGGTCTTTAATTTCAGGCTCAAGGTCAAAAAGTTCAAACACCCTGCCCATTGCAACAAAAATGTTTTGAATGCCTGTAAGTGTATTGCCAAGGGTTTTTACGGGCTTATAGAGAAGCAAAAGCGACGTTACAAAAGAAGCAAAAGCGCCTGCTGTCATTTGATTGGAATTAATTAAATATGTCCCGACGCCCAAAACAGTTGCAATACCAAAAGAGGCAATTAAATACATCAATGGTGACATCCAGCCTGCACGCTTATAGAGAGACATGTTAATATTAAACGATTTCCAGGTTTGTTCTTTGAAATATTTATTTTGCCTGTCTTGAAGCCCATATGCAGCCATAACTTTATTGCCACTGTAGGTTTCATTAATGTTTGTTGTTATATTTCCGCCAATTACCATATTTTTATTTGAGGCTTCTTTTATCCTCCTTCTAATTAAAACAACAGGAATAAAGGCAATACAGAGCACCAAAACGCCGATAAATGCGAGCTTCCAAGAACTGTAAAACATAACGGCAACAAGCCCCAGGGCACCACAAAGGCTTGTTGTAATAGTTTTAATATTATCAACAATCCCGGCAGAAGCGGTCCCGGGGTCACCCATATATCTTGAAATTACAATCCCCGAAGAGTTATCGTCGAAAAATTGCGGATGCATATGGATTAATCTGTCAAAAAGGTTGAATTTAACATCATTTGTGATTCTTTGGGAAGTCCAGGTTGAAAAATAGCCGTTTAGATATCTTAAAACACCCTGGAGTGCGGCAAAAAGAATTACCCCTGCAGGCAAAATGAAGGCCATTTGCATACTTGAGATACTTAGATTTATTCCATGCCAGGCAAAGACAAATTCTTTAGCACCTATAACATAATCCATATAAGGCTTTAGGGCAATTGCAGTGACGCCATCCAAAAGCCCAAGCGGAATTGCAATCAAAAAACCGATTAAAATTCTGAACCAGTATGGTTTAATGTAAGGCCAAATGCGGGACAAAAGCCAAGTGTATTTGAAAGAATTTGAGGCCGCAGTCGCAGAAAGTTTGTATTTGTTCAACCTTCGAAACTCTTTTACTTTTTCATACACAGAAGTTTGCTTACAATATTCCCACCAAAGAGATGTGTAAGTATTTTCGCAAATCTTACCAGTTAAGGGACTTTGACCAACAAAGTGGATAATCTTTCCATCAAGAAAACGTTTGTTTATTGCCTCATATTCTTCTTGCGTTTTTTTGGAGCACTTAACAGGAATATTACCAAACCAACCCAAATTTGATTCAGTGTAGCCGTATGTAAAATCAAATAATTTACAATTATTAATCACGATATTAAAACAATTTAACCAAGTTAATGCTTGATAATGACTGAATTCTAAATATTTTCCAGAAACCATCTTCTGAAAAACATTCTCGCTGCGCCATTTTCCGATATCAATTAAAAGCGTACAAGTAAAAAAATAAATTTCCTTTTTGAAATTAAATTTATCAAAATCCTGTCCATATAAAAATTCAATAGCACCACAAGAATCATTCTTCAAATCAACATTGAAAACCTCGGATAAATCCGAATTAACCAAGGAATTTTCATATAAAAATAATACCCTTTTTTCGTCAATCAAATTGGCCAAATTAAAGATGTAAAATTCTTTTGTAAACCAAGTTTTTTGCTTGACAAGTTCATATTTTGAACTACTTTCCTTGATGATTTTTATTGTGCAATTTTCATATCTTCTAAACTCTTTAATAAAAAAATTATTTTTCAGTGTATAAAAT
>CANSKM010000234.1 GCA_947647475.1 uncultured bacterium | reverse complement strand
GTCATACACGGTGCCTGAAACTTTACCTTCAAAAGAAACGCTGATTTCAGCCTTAAATAAATTGTCTTTAAATAATTTCTCGATTTTAAAGCTTTTTTTGCTGCCCTTTTCCTCGGGGACCTTTTTAAAGCCGTATTTTTCAAGCTTTTTAAAATCGGGCGAAAATCTTTTAAAAATTTCTTCTTCAATCGTCATAAGTCTATTATAGCAAAAGATGTAAGGATTTTTCGCGCAAATATTCAAGCAAAATATCATTAACGGCATAATTTTTATGATACTATTTTTATATGGAAGTGCTTTTTAACCCTGTCTTAATATCTGTCATAATTCTTTGCTTATTGTGCGTTTTCAAGGTTAACGTTTTATTTTCCCTTATGATAAGCTCGATTGTTGCAGGGTTAATTTCCAAGATGCCGATGGATAAAATTATGGATTTATTCATTTCAGGCATGGGCCAAAACTCTGAAACTGCGCTGAGTTACATCCTTCTTGGGACCCTTGCTGCGGCGATGACCCACACGGGCCTTGCAAAAATTATTGCAATTAAAATTTCATCTTTTATTAAAGATAATAAATACCTCTTAATTGCAATTTTAGTCTTAATTTCAATCATGTCACAGAACCTTATCCCTGTCCACATCGCCTTTATCCCGATTTTAATTCCACCGCTTTTGCCTTTAATGAACAGGCTAAAACTCGACAGAAGAATAATTTCCTGTTCCCTTGCTTTTGGGCTGAAAGCGCCTTATATCGCCATTCCTGCGGGTTTTGGGCTCATTTTTCAGGGCCTTATTGCGGATAATATGACAAATAACGGCATCACGGTTTTAAAACAGGATGTCTGGAAATCCAGCTGGGCATTAGGGTTTGCAATGTTTTTGGCACTTTTGGTTGCAATTTTTATAACCTACAGAAAACCAAGGGAATATAAAACGGTTGAAACCGGCACACCGGAAAGCTTTTCATGTAAAACAGACGATGCCTGTTTAAAATTTGAAAAAGAACATTTTATAACCCTTGCGGGTGCTGTAATTACCCTTGTTGTGCAGCTTTTAAGCGGTTCTTTGCCCCTTGGTGCGCTTTGCGGACTTATTATAATTTTTGGCTTTCGTGCCGTTTCCCACAAGCATATGGACTTTTTAATCAACGAAGGGGTCGGCCTTATGGGCTATATTGCCTTTGTAATGCTTGTTTGCGCGGGCTATGCCCTTGTTTTAAAAGAAACGGGCGGAATTGAAGGGCTTATAAATTCGATATTGCCCTTTGTAGAGCATTCTAAGCTCCTTGCTGCGGCCGCAATGCTTTTTATCGGGCTTATTATAACAATCGGAATAGGCTCTTCCTTTGGAACCATCCCGATTTTAGCGGTTTTATTTATGCCTTTATGCTTGAAACTTGGCTTTTCTGCCCCACAAAGCATCGTCCTTCTTTGCGCAGCTTCTGCCCTTGGGGATGCCGGCTCTCCCGCTTCAGATACGACTTTAGGGCCAACGGCAGGCCTGAATGCAGACGGTCAGCACAATCACATAAAAGACACATGCATTCCGACATTTATCCACTTCAACACTGCCCTAATTCTTGCCGCACTAATCGCTGTTTTATAGGTTGTTTTAGCGGGTAAAAAATTATGCGACCTTTATCGTGTACCCCAGTTCTTTTAATATTTTTGCTATTGTATCCAGCCTTGGCACCTTTTCGCCATTAAATAAAGTATATAAATTTGCACGGTCGATATTAACCTTTTTAGCAAATGTTGTAATGCTTCCGCGAGATTTAATAACTTGCTCCAAAGATTTATAGAACTTATTAAAATCGCCGTCTGTTAAATATTCTGCCAAAGAAAGATTAAGATATTCTTTCTGAAATTCGGAATCTTTCATATATTTTTCCATAAGTT
This sequence comes from uncultured bacterium, assembly GCA_947647475.1. Lineage (GTDB taxonomy): Bacteria > Cyanobacteriota > Vampirovibrionia > Gastranaerophilales > Gastranaerophilaceae > MGBC122484. The sequence goes on along the minus strand of CANSKM010000234.1, from coordinate 649 downwards.
TATCGTGCGATATCGTATTTGCTTTTATTTTTTCAGCATCAAATTTCATCTAAGAATTCCTTTCCGTTAAATCTTTAAGATATATTTTTGCTTTTTCAATGTCTCTTGTTTGGGTAGATTTATCTCCTCCGCACAAAAGAATTACTATGATTTCATCGGTTTCCGTAAAATATATTCTGTACCCGGAACCAAAATTAAAACGCAATTCGGATATATCAGTATCAATTTTCTTGCAATCACCACGGTTACCTTCAACAAGACGCTCAAGCCTTTTGTATATACGAGCCTGATTTGCTTTATCTAACCTTGTAAACCACAAATCATACGGGCATTTGCCATCCGCAGTTTTATATACAAGAATTTCCTTCATTATAATATTGTAGTCTAAAGACAACAAAAAGTCAATGCAAAAAAGACCCCAATGGTTGAGGTCTTTTATAGTGGTGGGCGCGAAGACTCAGCTGAGCAAAAGGTGACTAAATGTCACGTTTTGCGAATGGGGAGAACCCCCATAAATAATATGCAATGCAAAAAAGACCTCAATTGCTGAGGTCTTTTATAGTGGTGGGCGCGAAGGGAATCGAACCCCCATGCATTGCTGCGCCAGATCCTAAATCTGGTGCGTCTACCAATTTCGCCACGCGCCCAT
>CANSKM010000233.1 GCA_947647475.1 uncultured bacterium | reverse complement strand
ATGACAGCATTTGTAATTATTATTACAGGGCAATATTTAAACTATAGAGAAGGAATAACGGGCGTTGAATTAACTTCTGCCGCTTTTGCAAGTGTTATCAGCTTTTTCCCGTATATTCTGGCGTTTATTATAATCCTTTTTGCAATATCTACAATAATTTCCTGGTCTTATTACGGGCAAAAGGCCTGGGGATACATCTTTGGAGAAGGTTTCAAGCGCACAAAAACCTATCAGGTGCTCTTTTGCGCTTTTGTTGTTATAGGTTCATCCATGAATATTCAAAGCGTTATCGATTTTACTGATGCCACCTTGCTTGCAATGGCTGTGCCGAATTTGATTGCGATATTTGTCCTTTTGAAAGAAATAAAGCTTGATTTAATTGAATATTGTAAAAAATATGATCTAGTCTGCAAGATGAATAAAGTTTGGTTTGAAGATGAAAAATAATGCCGAAACATCTTCTTTGGGGCCTTTGGGGTACTATTCTGATGCTCTTGAAACTCTGAAGGCAAATTCTTCTTTTAGGCAGGTTAAAGACATAAAACAGGATGGCAAATATATTATCCTAAACGACAAAAGGCTTTTAAACTTTTCAAGCAATGATTATCTTGGAATTTCATCTGATGCGGCGCTTTGCGAGGCCTTTTTAAAAGATTATGCAATTAAAAATGCTAAAATCTCAAACCCTTCAGCCAGGCTTCTTTGTGGCACAAATTCAATTTATAACGAGCTTGAAACTTTTCTTGCAAACCTTTTTCAAAAAGACCGCGCTTTAATATTTAACAGCGGATATCACGGAAATGTCGGTGTATATTCAAGTTTGGTGAATTCGGACGATGTTGTTTTTGTGGATAAATTAAACCATGCAAGTATAATTGACGGTATCAGGCTCTCCAAGGCGCAAATTGTGCCATATAAGCATCTTGATTACGATGATTTACGCTCCAAGCTTGAAAAATACAGAAAAAAATATAAAAAAGCGATAATTTCATCCGAAAGCCTTTTTAGTATGGATGGAGATATTGCGGATATTAACAAACTTGCAGAGTTGAAGGAAGAATTTAACACTCTTTTAGTCATCGATGAAGCGCACAGCTTTGGGGTTTACGGGAATGGTGTCGGAATTTGCAAAGAACAGGGGGTGCTTCAAAAAGTTGATTTAATTCTTGCAACCTTTGGCAAAGCTATTGGTTCATACGGCGCTTTTGTTGTTGGCAATGAAATATTGATTGATTATCTTATAAATTTTGCCCGCTCCTTTATTTTTTCAACCACGCTGCCTGAAATAAGCGTTGCATTCTCTTATTTTGTCCTTCAAAAGCGGATTTTAGGGGACAGTAAACTTCAAAAGAAACTTTTTTTGTTGAATGATACTTTGCGAAACAACCTTAAAAGCTTTAATATTTTAGGCGAAAGCTATATTGCGCCTGTAGTTTTAGGGGAAAACGAGCGTGCTGTAAAATTTTCAAATAAATTAATTGAAAACGGTTTTTACATTTTGCCCATAAGATATCCTACCGTTGCCAAAAATACGGCCCGTCTTCGGATTTCTTTAAATTCCGGCATGGAAATTGAAGATATAAAATCACTTTCAGATTTTTTGAATTCTATTTAGCATCCAGAATAATATAAAATGCCGGAAGCACAAGCAGGGTGATTAAAACGGAAGATAAAAGCCCGAAAATTATTGCAATTGCAAGAGAAGAAAACATCGGGTCGCGCCCAATCCACAAAGGCAGCATTCCGCCAATTGTTGTTACTGCCGTAAGGAAAACGGGTACAATTCTGGACCTCACTGCGCGCCTTATTTCAAGCCTGCTTGTTCCTTTTATTGACTCTAAAAGAATAACGCAGTTGTTTGTTGCAATGCCAATAAGGCAAATATAACCTAAAAATGTCATAAAGCCAAAATAAGAGCGGGTTATAAAAAGGCCGATATTTGCGCCCGAAAGTGCCATAATGGCGCAAAGCGCGATAATTAAAGGTTTTTTTATTCCATTAAAAAGCGCAATTAAAATCAAAAGTATAACTCCAAAAGCTGTCGGGATTTCATTTGTAATAGATTTATTTCCTTTTTTGGAGTTTTCATAGCTTCCGCCGATTTCATAACCATAGCCAAATTCCCACTCGACCTTGTTTAATATTGGGAGCATTTTTTCTATGACGGCGTTTGCTGTTGTTGTTTCATCAATCCAGCCTTGAATTGTAACCGTTGCTCTGTTGTCCCGTCTGAAAATTTTGGGGTATTCAAATTCAAGCCCGGTTTTTGCCGCTTCAGAAAGCGGAATTACATTGCCGTTTGGGGCTAAAACTTCAAGAGAACCGAGTTTTGAGCTTGAATTTATAAATTTTTTATCCATTTTATAAATTATCGGAATATTGGTTGTATCCCTGTAATAGCTTGATAATTGTACACCTTCATAGGAAGATTTTATAGAGGATAAAATATCGTAAGATGTAAGATTGAGCCTTGAAGCCTGCGCATTGTCTATTTTAACCTTGATTCTTGGTGTTTTATAACCCCAATCATTTTTTACAAGGTAAACGCCGTCGATATTT
>CANSKM010000232.1 GCA_947647475.1 uncultured bacterium | reverse complement strand
GAATAAATATGACCGATTTTTATATGGAAAAATGCATTGAAACAGCCAAAAAATCCGGCATGGAAATCCCTGTCGGGTGCGCCGTTGTGAAAGATGGTGAAATTATTTCCATTTTTCACAACAAAAAAGAGGCAAAAAATTCTGTTTCGGCCCACGCTGAAATTTTAGCCCTGAACGATGCAGCAAAAAAGCTTGGAAACTGGCGCCTAACAGGTTGTGAATTATATGTAACTCTTGAACCGTGCCCAATGTGTGCTTGGGCTATTTTAAATTCAAGAGTAAAAAATGTTTATTTTGGGGCGCACGATACAAAATACGGGGCTTTTGGTGGGGCTTTAAATTTGCAAAATTATAACGATTTTAAAATAAACGTTTTTGGCGGTATTATGGAAAAAGAGTGTGAAGATTTAATCTTGAACTATTTTAAGGAAACAAGAAATGATTAAACTGCAAGAGGGCTTGAAAAGTGAACTCGACAGCCTTGTTTTAAAATATGAGACAAAAGATTTTATAAAAGATGACCCCGTTCAATTTATTCATCTTTTTAAAAACAGGGAAGATGTTGAAATAGCTGGGCTTTTGGCTGCCCTTTTTGCCTATGGGAAAAGGGAAGTTTTCATTAAAAAATTAAACACACTTTTTAACTTAATGGAAATGCGCCCGTATGAATTTATTCAAAATTTTGACAGCGTGAGCCTTTTAGATGATTTTAACTATCGTTTTATAAAACCGGATGACCTTGCTGCGTTTTTTAATTCCTATAAAAAGCTCATTACAAAAGACAAAATAACCCTTGAAGAACTCTTTTTTAATGGGTATAAAAAGACAGGGGATGTGTTTGGTTGTCTGCAGCATGTTTGCGATTATTTTTACGAAGGTACGCCAAAAGATGCAACAGGAGTTTGCACTTTAGCGGGGTATAAATTTATGCTCTCTAACCCCAAAAACAAAGGGGCAATGAAGCGGCTGAACATGTTTTTAAGGTGGATGGTGAGGAGAAATTCGCCTGTTGATATCGGGCTTTGGAATTTTATCAAGCCAACTGAACTTTTTATCCCTTTGGATGTGCATGTGGGGAATATTTCGCGCGGTTTGGGGCTTTTAAACAGAAAACAAAACGATGCGCGTGCAGTTTTTGAATTGACTTCAAAGCTAAGAGAATTTGACCCGAATGACCCTGTGAAATATGACTTCGCCCTCTTTGGATACGGCATAAACAATAAATAGCATTCCCTAGAGCAGTTCCCTGTGTGATACGGTCTGCTATTAATAAAACTTTAAGCATGGATTTGAAAAAACTGTATCTCGGGCCACCTGAAACCCTTGCAGGACAACGCAGGCAATTAAAATTCATCAGCGGGTTTATAAAATTGTAAAAACCCTTTTTTGTATTAAAATTATATTGTATTGCCGAATGCCGAATAAAAACGGGCGGGTGAAAATACCTTAAAAAAGCAACATTTGGCAAAAACATAAGAAGAAAAGCCCCATGCCGGGCAAAAATATAAAATGAAATATTCAAAATATTCAATAGTTATAATAGGTTCAGGCGCTTCAGGGCTCTATCTTGCCCTTTGTGCCGCAAGAAAAAACCGCCTTAAAGACGGCATTCTTGTTGTGACAAAATCCGAGCTGAACGAGTGCAATTCAAGGCTGGCACAGGGCGGCATAGTTTCTGTTATGCCTGAAATCAATAAAAATGATAACGTAACTTCGCATGTTATGGATACAATCAAGGCAGGCTGCGGCCTTAGCGACTTTAACGTGGCAAGGTTTATATCAGAAAATTCTGCATCCGTTATAAATGATTTAATCGATTTAGGCGTGGAATTTGATAAAAATGAAGAAGGAAATTTGTCTTTCACGCTTGAAGCGGCCCATTCGATGCCCCGAATTCTGCATGCAGGCGGAGATTCCACAGGGCGTGTGATTGAAGATAAACTTGCAGAGCTTGTAAGAAAATCTGATGCGATTGAAGTTTACGAAGGTACAATTGCGGTTGAATTGTTGTGTGACAACGACAAAACCTGCCGCGGGGTTCTAATTTACAACCCGAATACAGATTCTTACGAAGCGATTTATTCAAACGCTGTTGTCCTTGCAACAGGCGGCATTGGGCAGGTTTATGAATATACAACAAACCCGAATGTCGCAACGGCAGACGGTGTTGCGCTTGCACACCTCGCAGGGGCAGAGGTTTCAGATATGGAATTTGTGCAATTTCATCCGACAGCTCTTAAAACCCCGACGGGTGCAAAAAATATGCCTTTGGTTTCTGAAGCAGTCAGGGGTGAGGGCGCAAAGCTTTTAAATATAAATAAAGAACCTTTTATGCAAAGGTATCATGAAAAGGCGGAATTAGCCCCGAGGGATGTTGTTGCGCGGGCAATTTTCAGTGAAATGGAAGCAACAAATTCAAGGAATGTTTTCTTGGATATAACACCAATCGGGCTTAAAAGGTTCAAAAAGAGATTTCCTTCAATCACCTCAATTTGTGAAGAATGCGGAATAGAGCTTGAAAAGGGGCTTATTCCTGTATCTCCTGCAGCACACTATTTTAT
>CANSKM010000231.1 GCA_947647475.1 uncultured bacterium | reverse complement strand
AACACGGGCGGAAAAACTGTAACCCTAAAGACCATCGGGCTTTTGGCGGTTATGACATGTGCAGGGTTGCACATTCCGGCACTTTTTTGCAAAATTTACCCCTTTAAACGTGTGTATGCCGATATATCAGAGGAACAGAGCATAACGCAATCGCTCTCTACCTTTTCAGCACACATTTCTAACGTGGTCAAAATCCTGAATTCCGCAACAGATAAAGATTTAGTCCTTTTTGATGAATTGGGCGCAGGGACAGACCCGGAGGAAGGTGCGGCGCTTGCCCGCTCTATACTTGAATATTTGGCAGCCAAACGAGTGCTAACCCTTACTACGACACACCTTGGAGAATTGAAAATCCTGCAATACCAGGACCCGAGCTTTCTCAACGCCAGTGTAGAGTTTGACACATACACCCTAAAACCAACGTACAAGCTAATTTTAGGGGTTGCAGGGGTCTCAAATGCGCTCCACATCTCAGAAAACCTGAATATGCCAAATGAAATCGTTCAAAATGCAAAAGCATTTTTGGCGCAAAACCAAAACCCTGCTTCAAAAATTTTCAATGAAATCCACAAAACACATCAAGAAATGGTGCAAAAGTCTAAAGAAGCAGAAATATCAAGGCTTTCAGCCAAAGAAACCGAGGAAACCCTTGAAGAGAAGTTGAAAGAGATAAAGGCACAAAAGAAAAAGACCGTGGATACGTTCAAGAAAAAGCACCAGGGACAGCTTGAAGCAGCAAGGGCTGAAATTAAGGCTGTGCTTGAAGAACTCAGAAAAGAAAAGAGCGAGAAGATTGCAAGGCGTGCATATTCAAGGCTTGCAAAGCTTGAAAACCAAATAAGGGCTGATTTTTCAGAGGATGAAGATGAAATTTCGGAAAAATATCCAGCGATAGACTGGAACAGCATAAAAACAGGGCAAAGCGTGCTTATAAAGGGGCTAAACCAGGTGGCGACGCTTGTTTCGCTCCCTGATGATAAGGGTTTTGCCGAGGTTCAAATGGGCCTCATAAAAACAAAAGTGAAGGCCGGAAAGCTTGCTATGACTGATAAAAAGCCGAATAAAGCCTTGAAAAAACTCCAGGTAAGCTTTGATGATTTTCATGCAAGCGCAAACTTCAGTCCCAGAGTGGATTTAAGGGGTATGCGTGTGGATGAAGCCCTTGATATACTTGAAAAAAGGCTCGATATGGCATCGTTAAGAAACATAAGAGAAATTACGGTTATCCACGGCCACGGAACAGGAGCTCTGAAAAGCGCTGTAAGAGAGTATTTGGGCGATTCGCCATACGTCGCAAAATATAGAGCAGGGGAGCAAAACGAAGGCGGAGACGGCGTTTCAATAGTTGATATAAACTAAAACAAGCTCCGCATCAGTATTTAAAGGAAACCGATGATAACAAAAATGAAAACAAAAATTAGAAATATCCAAAACAAAGACAGAGAGGCTGTTTTCAAGATGATGAGGGATTTTTACGATTCCCCCGCCGTAATCCACAAAGCAAGTGACGCCGTGCTTTTAGCAGATATTGAAGCCTGCCTTTCCGATATGCCTTTTGTTGAGGGATTTGTTTTTGATATGGAAGGTGAAATTGCAGGCTATGCAATGGTTTCAAAGAGTTTTTCAACCGAAGCCGGCGGCCTCTGCATCTGGATTGAAGACATTTATTTAAAGCCCGAATTTCGGGGCTTTGGAATAGGGAAAGATTTTTTTGAATTTATAGAAAAACGCTATAATTCAACAGCTGCAAGGCTTAGGCTTGAAGCCGAACCCTCAAACACGCGCGCTATCGAAGTTTACAAAAAATGCGGCTATGAACAACTTCCGTATATTCAGATGATAAAAGACTTTTAGGCCTTTTGGTTTGGTTGCCAGTTTGAACTTGTCATTTTAAATCTTAATTTTAAACTGCAGCTTTAAATTAGCAACGGTAAAACGTAGGCTGAGCAAGGTTTTCAGGCCTATTTTTCTTTAAATTCGATTTTAAAGCCCAAAATTTCTGCGATTAAAAGCATTTCATCATACCTGATTGTGCCCGCACGGAGGCGGTTTGAGAGGTTTTGCTTTGTGCAGTTTTTGCCCGTTTTTTCGCTCAAAAGCTTGGCAAGCTTTGTTATGTTTGAGCCGCGCATAGTTAAAAGCACTCTTATTTGCTTGTTTGCATCCATTTTCATAAAAAAATTATATTATTTTATTGACAAAATATAAAATATTGTTTAACATGTACACAAATAAATTGTCTAAGACAAAAACAAAATTGTCTATTATTAAATAACGTGAAACAATGTAAACTAAAAACGTTAAGAAAGGATTGGAAAATGGAACAAAAAGTTGCAAAAATCAACACGGAAATTTTAAAAAGCCTGCAGGAAGTGCGGCAAATTCAGTGTGTTTTAAAATGTCTTTCAAAAAAATATTCAGTGGAAGACTATGAAACCTTTGTCCTGCTTGAGCTTATGATTGAAAAAGCAGGCTCTGTGCGGCTAAAACATAATGAAATTACAAAAGTTTTGGATGATATTTTGCAAGCAGGCTAAAACCCTGAAAAAATAAAGATTGGAACCGAAGCAAAGACCACAAA
>CANSKM010000230.1 GCA_947647475.1 uncultured bacterium | reverse complement strand
GATTACCTCTGCAACGTTGAGCCGCGTTGAAAACGGCATGGTGGATTTAAAATTTACAACTTTAATTAAGATTGCAAATGCACTTGAAATCACTCCTGCAGAGCTTTTAGAGGATTTTGATTTTAAATATACGGATTTGTTTTGAAAGAACAATGCAGAAAAAAAGGTTAGAAAATTTAGGTAAGAATATTAAAAAATATAGGCTGAAAAACAAGTATAGCCAGGAATTTCTTGCCGAAAAGTGTGATTTAAGCCGCGAATATATTTCAAGAATTGAGAGCGGGCAAAAATATGTCAGCCTGAAAAAAATGTTCTTAATGGCAGACACGCTAAAAGTGCCGGTCAAAGATTTATTTGATTTTGATTAAGGACCTGTTTTAAACAAAAAGAAATACTTTACATTCTTTAACATTTCCTGTTTATAGGGCAATATTAGGGCTCAAAAAACCTTTATATTATTATAAGGAAGTTTATTTTAAGGAGTTTTAAGGAATGGAAGGAATTCAGACCCAGGCAATGCCTTATGCTGCGGGAGTTTACAAGACAAACCCGGGGGTAAGTACGCCGCAAATTCAGCCAAGCGCGCCAAACACGGACAATAAAGAAGGACACAAAAAACTTGAAACAGCACTGAAAGGGCTTGCAATTGCAGCCGCTGCGGGAGTTGCAATTTATGGCGGGGCAAAAGCCGCTCAATATTTAAAAGCAGGACATACGCCAAAAGAACTTGCAAGTGCAATCGGCACAAAGGCGAGAACCCTTACAGAACAAGCCGGGGCAAAACTTAAAAACCTTGGACATAAAACAAACACTGTGCACACAGGGGAAAAGCTTCCGCTGTTTGACCCGAAAAACGCAAAACCGGGCCGCTATGCAGACAGCGCAGGAAACCTTGTTGTGATTGATAAATACGGAACAAGCATCGTAGATTTCGGACAAAACCGTTTTCTTGTAAACCACGGTGTGACGCAGAAAATGTACGATGGCGTAAATAATTTAGCGGCAGGTGAAAAAGTGACTGGGGCCGTGAAAGATGCGGTTCAAAAGGCGGATTTAGCGCTAATTGCACCGAAAGCACTGCCTGCAAGTACTTCTTCAGCAGTAAAGACGGAAGCTTTGACAATTCCTTCAGGAAACAGGGGAAAGGCCATGGCGCTTTCTGCCGGAGCCGCCCAAACCACCCAAAAGGCAATACCTTTGCCCGAAAGCACAATATATGCAAGAAAAGCAATTCCGCTGCCTGAAAGCACGTTATTTGGCGCAAAACCGGGGCTTCCCGCGGGAAACACGAATACGGTAAAAGCTCTTTCTCCGGGAAATGCCAACATAAAAGATATCAAAGCGCTTCCTGCAGGAAACAAGCCCGTGCTTCAAACGCCGGATGTTATAGCACTTCCTGCAAACATTGAAGAATTTAGGGCGCTTCCTATAAACGGCCTTGTTGCAGCATAAAAAAGCGGCAAAACTTTTCAACAAGGGTTTTTGGGCCCTAAGAGTTGAGCTTAAAAAAATTAAAGCCTTGGAAAACGGGAATGACAAAGTTTAAAGAACTACCCCACAACCCCAGAATCCAGGGCTTTTTTAACCTCTGATTTGATTTTTTCGTGAATTGTATCAACCGGCAACTCGCCGTCAATTTCAATAAAATTATACTCTTTTTGAAGCCTGTCATACTCTTCAAGGCATTTATTCTGATAAATTTCAAAACTTTTATAAATATCTGTTGAAAGGCCGATGTCGCGCCCGGATTCAAAGTAATCAAGCCCTTTGGTTCCGATTATACGCTTTAAAAGCTTATCTACAGGCATTTTAAGGTAGAAAACCAAATCAGGTTCCGGCGCAAAATCGTAGAGCTTTTTCACCCATTTAATATCGTGGCCGCGAACAGAATCGCGAACAAAGGCAGTGTAGATGTATCTGTCTAAAAGCACGACAAAACCTGCTTTCAGGGCAGGAATAATCACGTTTTCAAGGCGATCTGCGTAATCTGCGGCATAAAGGAGAGAGAAAGTTGTTGTGTTTAAAAGGTTTCGTTCCTTTGCCTCGTTAATTACATCTGAAATTAGGCGGGAAGTTTTCCATTCAGAGAGCATACAGCCATAACACTCGTTTTCAATATATTTTTTCAGAAGGTTAACTTGCGTTGATTTCCCTGCGCCGTCCGTTCCTTCAATTACGATTAAAAGCCCGTCATATCCGTGTTTTTGATACATCTAAATTTTAATACCTTTCGAGTTTAAAAGTTCTGTCACAAGTTCTCTGAAATACATTTGTTTTTTGTGGATGGATTCGTTCGCATCGACCTTCACAAGGCCGTATTCATCCACCATATCTTTATATTGTTCAATTACGCGGTTTTGAAACAAAACATAACTTTTATAAGGGTTGTTTGAAAGTTTTAAATCCATACCGGCTTCGTAATATTTCGGCTGGCGGTTTGTGCAAATGCGCTCCAGAGAAACTTTTGCGCTCACATCAAAATATAGGGTTAAATCCGGCTTAATTGCAAAACCGTACATATTTCTTACCCATTTTTTATCGACATCGCGCGCAACATCCCTTGCAAAGGCAGTATATACGTATCTG
>CANSKM010000229.1 GCA_947647475.1 uncultured bacterium | reverse complement strand
GAATATGCCAGCTGGTTTTAATTAAAACCGTGATATCGTTTTTTGCGTAGTTTTTATCGAATTTAAAAGTTTTGTACGCAACATTTTTGCTGTTTGGAATGCCAAGGGGGATGTGCGCCATTGTTCTTTTGAAGCCGGAGAGCGTGTTTGGCATTGCCGTGGGCGAAGAATAACCGATTAACTTTTTCTCATCAACTTCATTCCCGGCATAAATTTCAAGACAAAAGGGCCCTGTTCTTTTTATCATCTCGGGAACCACTTCTTTTGTAACTTTTATGCCTTTTATATTTTCTTCCAAAAAAGGAATAATAGACACACTGTAAAGCTTTGGCGTATCGTCTGTTTCGTAATAGTATGTGATTTCGTTTGGAAAATCTGATAAAAATTCTACTTTTGCATCCGGAAAGATGTCAATAATTTCTTTTTTTGAAATGTTTTGCATCTTTGGCATATAAAGCTTTTCCATCATCGTGACGGTTTGAATTTTAAGGAGATTTTCGATATTGTAGCAAATTTCTCTTGAAATAGCATCTAAAACATGATGCGATGCGTCAAGTTCCATTTTTTGAACTTGTTTGTTTGAGTGAATAAAAAGACACAAAAGAGGCAGAATAAGTGTCAGTGTAAAGACTAAAAAAAGATATCTGGCAAATTTAATCATAAAGATATTTTATATGAAAATAGACTTTTGAGGCTAAAATTTAACAAAAATGATGCTTTGGGGCCATAGTGTTTTTAATTTACAACAGGTGCTACGTTGTTTTCAAGCTCTTTATAATTCAAAAGGCTAAACCCGAGGTTTTGAATTTCATCTTTTAGGCCTGGTTCGCACACGGCAAGAAGCTCTTTGTAATTTTCCCTGTTTTCATCACGGGTAAGGTATTTCGGGTGGCATAAAATTTCAACGGTTATGTTTTCTTTCTTTTGAAGTGCTGAAAGCCCGTAAAGAATAGTGTCTTTGGTCATGTTTCCGGTAAAATTTACACCGATTAGAAAATCGTTTGTGTTGATTTTTTTAAGTTCGGATTTTGAATTTAAACTTTGAATGGTGTTTAAATTTGTTTTGCTAAAATTATTTAAAAGTGCCACTTTGATTAAATTTACAGGGTATTTTGGGGTTAAAATTTTGCTGAGTTTAGGAACAAAATAAGGCTCTTCAAACTGCGTTCTTATGTTTTTAATTTTATATTCAAGCGCAAGTTTTAAAACGAGGTTAAATATTGAAGGAATTGCATGCGTGTGCACGTGGGAATTTATATGGTCAATTTCAACATCTGCCATAGTTTTTTCAATCTGGGCTCTGAATTCATCTTCAATTTGGGCTAAAAGCTTTTTGTTGTTTGAATTGTAGAGTAAATACAAAAAACCTTTGTTGAATTTACCGTTTGAATCTGTCAGCATTGAAGGGTTTGTAAGGCTTTTTCCTTCAATAATATTCAGATGAATTCCTTTTCCGATGCTTGAAATTTCAGGAAGAATTTCTTTTATCCCATGCCCGTAAAATTCGCCGTTTGGAGCAATGCAGGTAGATGTTAAGACACCTTTTGTATAGCCTTCCATAATTGCAAGGTTTGATTCTTCACTGAGGCCAAAATCATCAGAATTAAAAATCAGGTTTTTCATAGTGCTATGATTATAGCATATTTTAGAATATGCGAAGAAAATGTAAAATTTTTGCCCCGGCTTTATGTACGGTTTATGTCCGGATTATGCCCAGGCTTTAAAATTAGGCTCTTCAAGTGTCATACAGTGAATTCCGCCCCCGCCATATAAAAGCGCATCCATCATATAGTTTGTGTCGCGCGCGCCTTCGCTTTTTCCTTTTATAAAGTATGTTTTATCCAAAAACGGAACTTTCTCTCTTAATTCATCGGCAAAAACTCTTTCCAGGCTTGAATATAGCTTATTGTTGCAGTTGGTTGAATTTGTAATATAAGAAATTGTGCCATTTTCGTGTTTGTTTACAATAGCATTCATAAAATTGCAGGATTCGCCATAATCTCCCGCTATTCTTATTGGGACAAAGCCGAGTTCTGTGAGTTTTTTAATTGTAGCTTCAGCGCTTGAATACCCTAAGGTTTCTTGCAATTTGTAATATTTGTTTACGGTTTTTTTGAATTCTTCCTTCTCTTCTTTGCTGCCATCCAGCTTTTTAACGCTTTCAAGCACAAGCTCTGGGTCATTTACAAGGACAAAAGGATATCCAATAGGGCGCATAAACATATCAAGGTGATAATTTTGCTGGGGTAGAAAATGGATATTTTGAGGCGGAATATTGTATGCTTTTGAAATGCCTTCAACATCCTGTGTAGTGTTGTTTTCTCCGGAAAGAAGCCATTTTTCGCCGTTTGGAAGCTTGCCTATGAACATATTTCCGCCCGCAAGAAAATTTTCGCTTCTTGCTGCGGGCATTTTATACCTGCTTCTTATTTTTACAAGGCAGTTTTCGCTAACTTTGCCGCTTGCAAGGAAAAATGGGCCTCCTGCTTTTTCTGTTATGAATTTATCATCCTGAACCCATTTTAGATTGTCGTAAAGCGTTGCAACTCTTATGTTTTCAGTTTTTGCTGCAGCTTTTAGCTCATCTTCAAAGGGTTTTGAGTATTCC
>CANSKM010000228.1 GCA_947647475.1 uncultured bacterium | reverse complement strand
ATTGCTTTTTTCGTTTGGCTTACAGCCTGATGTGTGACAGGTTGCAGCCCCTCTTGGAACAATATTCAGTCCGTTTTCCCTTGCAAAATTTACAAGTTTTTGAACATCTTCCGTTGTTTTTGGAAAACAAACACACAAAGGCGGCGTAATCTTTTCCTTTAAAGGCGCCGTATCAAAGGCGTAAGGGTAAATATCTTCTTTTTTATCAAGAGTTTTTATATTTAACTTTTTAATTTTTTCAATAACTTTTTGCATAAAGATTATTATACTTTAAACAAACTGCGCTGAAATAAAATTTTATGCAGGCCTTATAAAAAAATAAAATGCCCAAAATAAAGCCTTTTGGCCTATATTTGGGCATACCTGTTTAAACCTATTTTCCCTATCCTTTTATTAATTAAAAGTTAATTAATTCTTATACCAGCTTGATTGCGCCGTTTTTAATGTCTTGATCCATCGCCTGAGACATTTGTTCTTCTTCGGCCCTTGCTGCTGAAAGCTGCGTTTGAAGCTGTTCTTGTTCGAGTTCAAGCTGCTGTTGTTTTGAATTTATTTCCTGGAGCATGCTGTCTTGCTGTGCTTGGAAGACAGATTCCATATTCATTTTTTCAAAGCTATAATTTAAGTTTATTTCATCTAATGCTGATTGGAGATTTAACTGACCCTGATAATCAGAGCTTTCACTGGAGAAACTACCTCTTGCCTGGTTCAGGTAATTTAACCTGTCAACATTTAGTTGAGAAGTACTTTGGTTCTGCATCATTCCCAAGTATCTTTGAGCATATGAAGATTGGTTTGCTAAAGTTTGTTGCTCCTGACTTATTTGAACAAGACGATATTCAAGATTGGATATCCTCTGTTTTAATGTCATTTTTCTGAGCGATAATGTTACCCAGCCCATAAGTGTACTCTCCTAAAGTTGTTTTTGTAATCTCTCGTGTGGTGTTTAATCTCTACACCATGATAAAAAATTTCTGTTTTAAAAAATTGCCTTTTTTCTTTTAAAATATTAAGTTTTGTAACAGTATATACGATTTGTGCAATTTGTATATACTAAATGTTTTTATATAAATGTAAGTGAAATTCAAGCACAGTGTATGTTTTGAATAAAATTATTTTAAATATAAGAATTACAGCTTAACGGCTACTTGGACTTTATGGAGAAAGTTTACTTTTTAATCCGCCAAAAATTAATGGCGGATTTTTTATTTTTTGTGAACCCATAGCGGTTTTTTCCTTGCAGTTTTTATTATATAATTAGGTTATGAGAAAATTAATCGTAATTTCAGGGAAACAATATTCAGGAAAAGACACTGTGGCAAAGCTTTTGCTTGAGGAACTCAAATCTTTTAAAAGAATTGGAATAGGCGATGCCATAAAGCTTATGTTTGGCAAGCAAAACGGCCTTACTTATAAAGAAATCGATGGGAACAAAGGAAAATACAGAACCGGCTTAATTGAGCTTGGAGATTGGGGCAGGCGCCAAGACCCGGATTTTTGGCTGAATGAAATCTTAAAAATGGAAGAGGATATTATCGTTCCTGATATGCGCCTTGAACATGAACTTGATGTTTTTAAGGCAAACGGCGCTTATATGTTAAGAGTTGAAGCTTCAATTGAAGCACGCAGGGTGCGCGGAATTATTACAAACGAGAACGATTTAACAGAAATTGCGCTTGATAATTATGAAGGCTGGAACTATAAAATCGACAACAGTTTTGATTATGAAACCCTTCAACAAAACATAAAACCTTTAATTAAAAACATTGAAGAATATTTTAAGGCGTAGTTTTTATAAAAAAGGTGCAGAAAATATTTTTATGCTTCTTCAAAACTGTTTGTGATGTGGTTGATGTATTCTAAAAGCTCGGAGAAATATTCTAAATCGCACTCGCCGCTTGCAATAATGTCACATTCGCTTTTTGCGGGCTGAATATATTTCTTTCCAGCTTCAAGTACATATTCCCAGTGTCTTTGTGCGTTTTCTTTGTCCTGGTTTCTTGTTTCCGCGCGGCCTATAAAGCGCTTTTTCCTTGTTTTATTGTCAATTTCAACGTAAATTTTAATGTCAAAAATATCTTTGACAGGTTCAAGCATTGTTGCCATGCCTTCAACCACAACAATTTTATTGCTTTTAACAGGAAGCCCTCCAGGAACACTTACGCCTGTGCCGTTTACAAGGTATTTCGGGGCTAAAATGTCGCACCCTTTTTTTAATTCTTCAAGGTTTTTTGCCATTAAATCAAGCTGGAAATTTTCAGGTGCATCAACGTCATAGCCTGAATCTCTAAGTTTATCAAAATCTCCGTATTTTTTAATGAGGGCTGAAATGTCGTTAAAATAGTTATCGGAGCTTAAAATCGTAACGGGGAGGTTTAATCTTTGGGTTGTTTTTACAATTTCTCCGCAAATTGTGGATTTTCCGGAGGCGGATTCGCCTGTAATACCGATTAAAATTCTGTCATTGGGGCTATTTATGAGCCTGTTTAAAAACCTTTCGATGAAATCGTCTTTAACTTCAACAAAAAGGTTTTGGCCGGATTTTTTGTCCCAATTTATTATCTGTTTAAACTTTGTTTTTAAATAAAACGCAAGAAATTCTCTTCCCATACGGGTTTCAAAG
>CANSKM010000227.1 GCA_947647475.1 uncultured bacterium | reverse complement strand
GACGAAAAGATAAGATTTCTTGAAGAGCGCAAACTTGCGCGCACCATAGATAAAGAACGGGAAGAGGCGGCGGAAAACGAGGCCCTGCCCGAAAAAACTATGGATAAAAAAGCAGGAAAAGAATCTTTAAAAAACGCCACAAACCCGATTGGGCGGGCGTTTTTAAGGTTCGTCCATACCAAACACAAATTTAACATTGAAGATTTATAAAATGTTTTACACAAAGCAAAATCTGTTTTTATATTTAACGCCGAGGCAAAAATCGCAGCTTTTGAGCTTTTTAAAATCGTTTGTAAAAAAGCACGCAAATTTAAGTGTGGAGGACATTTTCGACAAATTTACGGAAGAAGAAAATTATTATTTTGAAATCGACAATCCGCATTTTGAATTTATAATCGAATATCTTGAAGATGAAGAGTTTATAAGGGATTTTAAGGTTTTTGCAAAGTCTGTTTTTGATGAATTAAAATATAAAGAGCTCCAAAAGCCAATCATAGAGGCGCAAAAGGCGAAGGCAAAGGAATTTCGCAAAAAAGCGCAGGATTTTAAGATGAGCAAAATGAAGCCCACAAAAAAGCAGCTTTATTATTACGAAAAGGTGGCGAAAGCTCACGGGGTCCGGATGCAAGACGTTTCAACCGCTTCCAGGCTGGATTTAAGAAACTGGATAATGGAAATTATTGAGCCGAAGGAAGAAGCGGGGGAGGACAAGAGCCTTGATTAAGCAGGTCGAAAAAATCCTGATACAGGCGGGAATCGGGCAGGGCGAAGCGCGCGCAGAGGCAGAGCTTATTGTGTGCGAAATTTCAGGATTGAAAATTGAGGAAATCCTTATGGGGTGTAAAGTTTCGGCTTTGGCTTCAAAAAAAATCCTTGGTATTGCAGAAAAAAGAGCAAAAACAAAGGCTCCAATTCAACATATACTTGGTTTTTCATATTTTATGAACGACAAATTTTTCGTGGATGAAAATGTTTTAATTCCAAGGCCCGAAACTGAGCTTTTGGTGCGGTGTGCAGCGGATGTAGCGAGTAAAACCATTGAAAAACAAGGGTTTCAGGGGCCGCTTAATATTTTAGATATTGGAACAGGGACAGGCTGCATTCCGATTGAAATTTCAAAAGCCTTGCCTGATATACCTTTAGAGGCTATGGGAGTTGATATTTCAGTTGATGCGCTCCGCGTTGCGATTAAAAATATGGAGGCCTTGGGCGAGCAAAGGCGTGTGATTTTTAGAAAATCTGACGTGTTTAAAGGGCTCCGCCCTATTGATAAATTTGATATAATTGTTTCAAACCCGCCATATATCCCGCTTTCCGCGAAAGAAACTTTGCAGGATGAAGTGAAAAATTTTGACCCTGAATTAGCACTTTTTACCAAGGATGAAAACGGCACAGAATTTTATAAAGCGATTTTAGAAGGCGCAAAAAAACACCTGAAATCAAACGGCTATATACTTTTTGAACTTGGCTTTACAAACGGAATTTCACAAGCGCCGATTGTTTCAAACCTTGCAGAGCAAAACGGCTTCACCCTTGAATTTATTGAAAAAGATTTAGCGGGAATTGACCGTGTTATATGCCTTTCCTGCTAGCCCCTTAAAATAACACTGTTTTAAGCGTTTTCGGATTTTTCTGAAACCACTTCGCCCTCTATAACTGTATCTTTAGCGTTTTTAGATTTTCTGTATTCAACAAAATCAACTACAACTTTGTCAAAATCAAACGCCCACAACAAAGGAATTATCCAACCTGCAACGCTCCAACCGAAGAAAAGGTTAATTAAAAATATCCAAAGAATTTGCGGGTGTTTTCTGTAGGCCGCAATAATTGTCGGGATAAAATATATAACAAGCCCAAAAGCAAGCCAAAAGATATTCAGGGCAAGGCCGATTACAATTCCTAAAATTATCAGTGCTGCAACTAAAATTAAAATTTCCATACCCTTTTCCTCTATTCCTTTGTCTCTTCGCTGTTCTCGCCCACAGGCTCAAGCTTTTTAATTTTGAGCTTCACAATTCTTGCATTATCAACTTCAATTACTCTGAATTCAAAGTTTTCAACCTCAACCGTGTCGCCCTCTTTTGCAATGTGCCCGAGGTTTTTCACAACAAGCCCGCCAATTGTTTCAATGTCCTCATCTTCAACTTCTGCGTTGTTATCATCCAGACAGAAATATTCGTTAAATTCATCAATTCTCATCATTGCATTTGCAATGTATTCGTTTTCATAAATTTGTCTGATGTCCGCTTCTTCCTCATCAAACTCATCCTGCACTTCGCCAAAGATTTCTTCCAGGATATCTTCCAAAGTAACAAGCCCTGAAACACAACCAAATTCATCAATTACAAAGGCCATCTGCCCCTTACATTTTTTAAATTCAAGCATAAGGTTGTCAATTGTCATCGTTTCGGGCACAAGCATCGGTTTTCTTATGATATCACGAAGCTTAACCTCAGCCCCGCTCATCACAAGCGGGAAAAGGTCTTTAATGTGCAAAATGCCCGCAATATGGTCCAAATCTTCGCTGTAGACAGGATATCTTGTATATTGCGTGTCTAAAATTATTTTGTTTAATTCGGCTTGTTCAATATCAATTGGAATACAGGTCATATCAGGCCTTGGGACCATTACC
>CANSKM010000226.1 GCA_947647475.1 uncultured bacterium | reverse complement strand
GGCGTATTATGAACTTTTGAGGGCAAAAATAAGCATAGAAATTCACTTGAAAAATCTTTATGAAAGGACAGCCCAGCTTAAATTGACCCAAACACTTATGGAAGCAGGCCTTGGAACAAGGTTTGACGTTGTAAGGTCTAAAGGAGAGCAGGCCCTTGCAGAACAAAATTTTATGGTTGCTTTGAATAATTTCAGAACTGCACAGGCAAAGCTTGCAAATGTTATGGGAATAGAGGTAAATTCACACCTTTTTCCGATTGAAATTGAAGTTAAGCCATTTATTTTAATTGATGAAAAGCTTACAACTGAGGATTTGTTCAAAATTGCCGAGTTTTCAAGAGATGATGTTAAAACTTATGAAGCAAAGATAAAATCCTTAAAGCAGGAAAAATATAAAGTTTATACAGATTTTATTCCAAAACCAAGAATACTATATCAGGGCCAGTTCCAGGGAACAGCAAGGGTGGGTGTATATTCAAACAATGTTGTTGGTGCATATTTAGACGTTCCCTTGGGTTCCAGGCTTGGTGTTGGAACCGTTACGAAGGCAAACAGTGTTCAGGCGCAAATTGACAGTTTAAGTTACAGTCTGGAAGTTTTATTAAGAAATATTAAGGAAAGTATTATCTCAAATTATTATAAAGCACAAATTTTAAAAGAAAGAATAGAGATAGCCAAAAGGCAGGTGGAATACGCATCAGACAGTGTCACTCTTGCGGAATTAAGACTGGATGCGGGAGAAGGGATTTTAATCGATGTAATCCAAGCCCAGACTATAAAAAACAATGCAAGAATTGAACTTTTGAGCACGATTGTTGATTATAATATTAACCAAATTCAACTTTTATATGACAACGGCACAATTTCTTATGAAAACATTGTGATAAATTACAAACCTTAGGGAATATAGTATATATAAAAGCGGTTAAAACGGATAAAATCACGAGGTAGTTACATTGTTTTAAAGGCTGAAGACCAATATTTTCAAGTATTTCCAAAAAATTGCCTTATTTTTTGTAAAGTTTTGTAAAATATATACCAAGTATTGAAATCTGATATACAAAATCGTTTTTATAAAAATGTAAGTATAACTCATAATGTGTAAAGGAATATTATAATGACAAGTTTTAATGCAGATGCTCTCAACAAAATTGCCGCTTCAAATGCTTTTTTGAATGCTGCAGGTAATGTTACCCACGGCGAAGGCGAAAAAATCGAAACATTGGATTTTGGCGGCAACGGAAACGCTGTAGTTACCGATTCAGACGGCGAAACTTTTGAATTATCCCTTGAAACAGTTGCAGCCGAACTCGGTATGTCAGTTGATGAACTTAAAGCTCAGCTTGAAGGCGATGCAGCAATCGATGCTCCAAAAGCAACAGCACCTGCAGAAGAAGCAGCTCCCGCAGCAGCAACGGCAGCAACTACCGAAATAAGCGCTACGGATGTTGAAAAATATGAAAAAGAAGTTGCAGACTTAACTGCTAAAAAAGAATCTCAAATGGAAGCAATGACTGCACTTGAAGAAAAAATTGCAGCTTTGGCTGATGATATTGAAGCAAAAATTGCAGAAGCAGCTGAAAAACAAGAAGCTAAAGTTGAAGAACACAAAGAAGAAGTTCAAAAAGCAATTGAAAACAATGTTGCACAATACATTGCAGACAAAAAGGCCGGCAAAAACGTTACCCAAGACGACTTAAAATCCGGTATTAATAGTGATTTAGCAGCTCTTCCTGATATTGCAAGCGTAGTTTCAAATCTTTTTGTTGCAAACAGCGAATTGAACGTATTAGACGCCCAAATAGCACAACTTAAAGGTATGGCAAACAGCGTTAAAGATATAGAATCACAACTTTCCCAAGCACAAGCTAATTTAAACACTGCAAAAGAAGCTGAACAAGCAGCACAGGCAGCTCAACAAACAACTTCATCTTCTTGCGACCCGATTGGTTTCAAAGATGCTGAAGGTAACCAGTTTGACTTCATTGTTATGGATGAAGACGGATTTAATACAACATCAGACTTCCTTGGTGCAGAAGGCCAATGGCAAGCTATGACCGCTCTTGACATCAAAGGCGGCGAAGACGGCAAAGCAGACGGCATTGTAACGCTTGATGAACTTAAAGAAGCAAATATCGGCTTAGTTATGACCGACAAAGACGGTAACCGCACAGTTATGGATGCTGATCAAATTGCAGAAAAATTTGGTGAAGACTTCTCAATTGACTTGAGCTCTTATGTTTCAGATGCTGACGGTGCTGAATATGACGGCATTACAGATGCAGACCTTGACGGAAACGGCGTAATTGACCAGGATTTACAAGGTACATTCACTGTAAAAACAGGTGACGGCGAACTTGCAGGCTACAATACACTTGATGATCAGGAATGGCTTGCTGAAAAATATAATCTTGAAGCAGACGTTGTAGATGAAACAGGCGCACTTGCACCAACTGCTCAAAAACCTGCTGTAGCAGCAGATGGCGAAGTTGACGGTGAAGATGATCCGATGGCTGCACACAATGATTTCATTGAATTATATGAACAAAAAGCAGCTGATTTAAGAACAAGCCTTGAAAATCAATGGGCATTATATAACCTTGATGAAGAACTTCTTGAAATTATCGATAAATCTGCTGGCGAAGTTGCTACAGCAGAAGTAGCAGGCCTTGAAGAAGAGCTTG
>CANSKM010000225.1 GCA_947647475.1 uncultured bacterium | reverse complement strand
CAAGCACAGAGCCAAACACACGAAATTGAAGAAAAAAAATACCAAAACCTGCAAAAAGCTGAAACAAGCTATTTTCAAGCACAGGCAGGTCTTAGAGATTCTTTTGCATTAAGGCAATTTAATATGATTGCAAAAACTAGCGGCTACGACAAAGTGAATATGACTCACAGGCACGACGTGGATTAATATTTGGCTTTCAGTGGGCATCTTGCCTTTGTTTTTATTATGAAAGCCGGTTTCTTGCTCCGCAGGTTTTTTATACTATAATCTTCTTATGAAAAAATTGAAAACACGTCCGTTTTCCATTTTTTGGTTTCACTTCTTTTTGCGCGTGTTATAATTTTTCTATGAAAAAAATTGAAAACATAAGAAATTTTAGCATAATTGCCCACATCGACCACGGAAAGTCCACCCTTGCAGACAGATTGCTCGAAAAAACCGGCACAATCTCTGAAAGAGAGATGCAAGACCAGCTTTTGGACACCATGGATATCGAGCGCGAACGCGGAATTACAATTAAATTAAACGCCGCAAAAATGAACTATAAAGCGCGCGACGGCAAAAATTATATTTTAAACTTAATCGACACACCCGGGCATGTGGACTTTTCTTATGAAGTCTCAAGGTCCCTTGCTGCCTGCGAAGGCGCCCTTTTAATTGTCGATGCAACCCAGGGCGTTGAGGCGCAAACCCTTGCAAACGTTTATCTTGCGATAGAACAAAACCTGGAAATTATCCCGGTTATTAATAAAATCGACCTTCCAAGTGCCGATGTCGAGCGCGTTAAAAACGAAATCGAAGAGGTCCTTGGAATTGACGCCTCAATGGCAATTCCCGTGAGCGCCAAAGAGGGTATCGGAATTGAAGAAGTGCTTGAAGCCGTTGTGAAATACATTCCGGCACCCGATGACACCTCTGATAAACCTCTAAGAGCCCTTGTCTTCGACAGTGCATACGACCAATACCTCGGCACAGTATGCTTTTTCAAGGTTATGGACGGCTCAATCAAAATGGGCGACACCGTTCAGTTTATGGCGACAGGCAAAAAGTTTGAAGTGGTTGAGCTTGGCTACCTAAACCCAAACAGGGTGCAGGTTCAGGAGCTTAAAACCGGTGAAGTTGGCTATTTTGCAGGCTCAATCAAAGAAATCACCCGCTTTGTTGGCGATACAATTACAAACGCTGAATTTCCGGCATCCGAACCCCTTGAAGGGTACAAAGAAGCAAAGCCTATGGTCTTTTCGGGGCTTTACCCCGTTGATAACGACCAATACCACGACCTTAAAGAAGCATTGGAAAAATTAAAGCTCAACGATTCTTCAATCACTTTTGAGCCCGAAACCTCCTCTGCGCTTGGCTTTGGGTTTAGATGCGGCTTTCTTGGAATGCTCCATATGGAAATCGCGCAAGAGCGTCTGGAGCGCGAATACAACCTGTCTTTGATAACCACAGCCCCCTCGGTTATTTACAAAGTTTATAAAACCGACGGCACAATGGTTGAAATCGACAACCCTGCAAACCTGCCCGAGCCGCAGTATAGAGACTATATCGAAGAACCCTACGTTCGCGTGAATATTTTCACACCAAATGATTACGTTGGTGCCCTAATGGAGCTCTGCCAGGGCAAAAGGGGCGATTTTATAAATATGCAATATCTTGATAAAACCCGCGTAAATTTGGAATACCATATCCCCCTAAGCGAGGTTATCACTGATTTTTACGACCAATTAAAATCCCGCTCCAAGGGCTATGCCAGCATGGACTACGATTTCCACTCTTACAAACGCTCAAGCCTTGTTAAAATGGACATCTTGCTCTCAGGCGAAGTTGTGGACGCGCTTTCTGCTATATGCCACAAGGATGCAGCTTACAGAATGGGCCAAAGCCTTACAGCCAAGCTGAAAGAGATTATCCCAAGGCAGATGTTTGAGGTTGCAATTCAGGCGGCTGTTGGCGGAAGGGTTATCGCAAGAACGACAATTAAAGCGTTAAGGAAAAACGTGCTGGATAAGTGCTATGGCGGCGACATCACCCGTAAGCGTAAGCTCTTGGAAAAGCAGAAAAAAGGTAAAAAGAGGATGAAATCCGTTGGCCGCGTAGATATTCCACAGGAAGCGTTTATGGCCGTCCTCAGCCTGAACGACGAATAAACCCCGGTTTCCCGGGGCAAAATCCGCAAAAATCGTTATTTCTCCTTTCCCCTGCCCTCCTTTGTCAAAATATAGGTCAAAAGTTTTTGCTCCGCCTGAATTTCAAGCAGAGCTTCAAGCGCCGTCTGCACAGCTTCTCCAAGGATTTCAACCCGCTTTAAAATATCCCTTTCGTTTGAATTTTCCCGTTTTTCTTCTCTTTTTTCTTGCATAATATCCTCCTAAATATAATCCACATCCTTTTTTAACACCACCAAGCAAAAGCTACATCCGCGCAAAAGAAAGGCACAAAAAGAGCTTAAATTCCCCACTCCCGCGTGCATTACCCCAATCTTAAACACTGCCCCCATAAATCCTGTGCCCCGCAAACTGTTGCTTTTACGTCCTCAAAGGAAAAGGGGCACGAAGGTTACAAAACGCGCCCCTAAAAAGTTGTTTGTTTTATCGTAAAAATCTTTACCCCAAAGGGTTACAACCCTACCGCCTTGTATTCAAGGATGACCATGCCCTTGCCTCCTCTGCCTCCAAGGCCGC
>CANSKM010000224.1 GCA_947647475.1 uncultured bacterium | reverse complement strand
TTACAAAAGAATCCCTGCTCCAGTGGTGTTCTCCGTAGCATTTCTCTTCAATTTCCATCACATCATCAAGATGAGAAAGGCACATTTTTTCAACTTTAAATTTAGGCATAGAAAAATCTTAGCATATAAATACCCATATACAAAGTTTTTATATTGCTATGTCCAAAGGCGGCAAACAGCCTGTCATTAAAGGTTTTATAAGCCTTTTTAATTTATTTAACGTCTGAAGCGCTTACGTAAAAAGGAGTGTGTTCAACAGAGAGGTTTTTATCATCCAAAATGCCCCTGTTTAATTGCGAATATGAAGCATCTTTTGAATTAAAACGTTTCTTCAAAAATTCATACGCAACTTTGGGATCACACTGTTCGCCACATGTGAATAAATCAACTGCAGCATAGCCTAATTCAGGCCAGGTGTGAATTGCAAGGTGGCTTTCAGAGATTATTACAACTCCTGAAACTCCATGCGGATTAAAAAGGTGAAAACATTTTTGAACTACTGTTGCTCCGCATTCCAAGGCAGCTTCAAGCATATATTGTTCAACAAGCGTCGGGTTGTTTAATACATTGGGGTCACATTCAAAAAATTCGGCCAGTACATGACGTCCTAAATACTTAGAATGGTTTAATCTGAAATCTTCGGTCAGTCCTACAGGTGTTGTTATCGCCAATTCATAGTCCTCCTAAAAAATTTGTTTCTAATACACTTTATTTTTAGACATTATACACTATATGCAAAAAACATTAAAGTGTCAAAAGTTGCTAGTTCAAATTAATATTAATTAATATTTTTTAAAATTTAAACATTTTATAGAACCTAAACCCTTGTTTTTATTATAAAATTTCAGTATGAAGAAAATTCTTGTAATTGATGATGATATTGCAATTTTAGAGCTTGTAAAAATTAACCTTGAACTCACGGGATACATCTGCAAAACCGCATCAGACCCTGTTGTCGGGTTTCAGATGATAAAACAGGAGGTGCCGGATTTAGTCATTTTGGATGTTATGATGCCTGAAATTGACGGATATTCTCTTGCGCTTAAAATTCGCCAGTCTGAAGGGTTTAAAAATATCCCAATTATTATGCTTACAGCCCTTGGCGAATTAAACGACAAATTAAAAGGGTTTAATTCAGGCGTAGATGATTATCTTACGAAGCCTTTTGAAATAGAAGAACTTAAAGCAAGGGTTTTGGCCCTTTTGAATAGAGCAGGTGCTGCGCCTGAATCTTTAAGATACAAGGAAGTTTTAACTTTGGGGGATATAACCCTAATTCCCGAAAGTTATACGGTTAAAATTTTAGGCAAGGAAACAAAACTTACCCCGATTGAATTTGATATTTTAAATTGCCTTATGCAGCATAACAATTCAATGGTTTCATCCAAAATATTGTTAAAAGAAGTTTGGGGCTATAATGACAACGAGGATGTAGATACAATCAGGGTGCACATTAGACACCTGAGGTCAAAACTTGATAAAATTTCAACAGAAAAAAATAAATACATTGAAACTATATACGGCGGCGGGTACAGGTTAATCCCTACCGGGGTTAAGATAAAGACTGAAAACGGGGCAAAATAAGCACCCTTTTTAAAAAGGTTAAAATTACACACGGCCTCAAAAAAAAGAAAAGAAAAATGGATAGAGTAAAACAGTTTGCGATAACAACATTATGTCTTTTGGTTCTTTTTGTGCTTATGTTTTTTACAAACCAGCAAGAGCAAAAAGAGCTTTCGCATACTCCTGTTTTTAAAACAGAAGAGGAAGTTGTCCTTCCCCCAAAAGAGCTTTTCCTTGAAACATGGAATTTGGTTAAAAAAAGCTACTGGGACAACGACTTAAACGAGCAAAACTGGGCACATTGGAAAAAAAGATATCTTCATAAAATTGAAACTGAAGAAGATGCCTATGTTGCAATAAATTCAATGCTTGCAAGCCTGAATGACCCTTATTCAAAGTTTTTAAACGAAGAAGAATTTAAGGAACAGAATAATTCAATCGATTCTAAAATTTACGGTATCGGAATAAATATAGCCTCAGTTTCGGGGAAAATTTACATAATAAATGTTATAAAAGGAGCCCCGGCAGAGCTTGGCGGCCTTCGCCCCGGAGATATGATTTTAAAAATCAACGGAAACAACGTTAACGGGGACAATGTTTATCAAACGGCAAGTTATATTAAAGGAAACCTGAACAGTTTTGTGGACCTTGAAATTTTAAGGGACGATAAAAAGCTTGTGAAAAAAATTAAACGCGCAGAGATTAAAATTAAAACCGTTGAATCTGAAATTATAGACAAAGAAATAGGCTATATCAGGATTGTGAGCTTTATAAGCTCTGAAGGACCCGTGGAATTTATCGATGCGATGAACAAAGTTAAAGACACAAAAGCCCTTATATTAGACCTTCGCGGAAACACGGGCGGGCTTTTTCAAAACGCTGTTTTTGTTGCAAACATGTTTTTAGACAAAGGGGACATTGTAAAAGTAATAGGCCGCGGGGGCCACAACAGCTTTTATCGGGCGGAAAACAAGGAATATATTTACGACAAACCTCTTGTTGTCCTTGTTGACGGGGAATCAGCAAGTGCAAGCGAAATCGTATCGGCTGCCCTTAAAGATAACGGCAGGGCAATGATTGTAGGCACAAAAACCTTTGGAAAAGGCGTTGTGCAGAAGGTTTACAC
>CANSKM010000223.1 GCA_947647475.1 uncultured bacterium | reverse complement strand
AACCCCGTTCTTTTCTTTTTGGTTCCGTTTTTCTTTTCTTGCGTGGGTCAAGAAAAGAAAAATGAACATTCAAGGAAAAAGAAATTAAGCTTAAATTCAAACATCTTCCTGGATTGCTTCGGTACACTGTCGCTTCCCTCGCAATGACGGGTGCGACCACTGAATGAATTTCAACAACGCTTGCAATGACGGCTGCTCAATAAATTTAGTCTCATAATGTGTAAGAACGTGCTTATGAGCCGACGCTAAGGCCTGCGCAAAGGTTGATATTCTGTCCTGTTAAGCCTTTTGCCTCTTCTGAAATTAAATATTTAATTAAATTTGAAATTTCAATCGGTTGAATAAATCTTCTTTGTGGCACAACATCAAGGATTTCAGCCTTGTCTTCTTCGTTAATATCAGCCATAAGCTGTGTTTCAACCCACCCGGGACTGATGCAGTTTACCGTGATATTGTATTGGGCAAGTTCAAGCGCTAAAGATTTTGTCATACCGTAAAGCCCGGCCTTTGTTGCCGCATAAAGGCTGGCGTTTGCCTCTCCAACAGAAGCTGATATTGAAGAAATGTTAATAATTCGCCCGAACCTTTTTTCTTTCATCTGCGAAACGCAAAGAGAAGCTAAATAATAAGGAATTGAAAGGTTTAAAAGCATAACACGCTCTATATCATAGGTTTGAACCCTTTCAATCGGGGAATAATAGTATTCGCCTGCATTGTTAATTAAAACATCAATGTTTCCAAACTCTTCAATCACTTTTTCATAAAGAATTTTGGCATGCTCAAAACAGGATAATTCAACACTTAAATAATGTTCATCTTCCACATGCCTTCTGCCCGTCCTAAAGACATTGCAGCCTTGTTCTCTTAAAACTTTTGCAGTCTCAAGGCCAATTCCTGAAGAAGAGCCTGTAATCAAAACATTAGTCATATTTTATCCTTATCACCCTTACTATTTGCCAAATTCAAAAGGATTTTGGTTTGTGTGCTTAATTACAATATCCGATATTGCACCCAAGAGTTTTTCTCTTTCTTCAAAAGAAAGATTTCTGATTGATTCAACCAAAGTGTGTAAGTTTGGATTGTGGTCATACCATCTTTGATATTGTTTGGGGTTATGGTCTGCAACAATCTTAATAAACTTTGCAAAATCTTTTTCAATAATTTTTGGAATGTAAAGCAAAATATCAACCGCAACCTGATGCTGAATTTCATCCGAAAGCCCCTGTAAAAGGGTCATAAAAGCGCTTAAATACTTGTCTTTGTCATACCATCTTAAATTCTTTTTCATATCTTTTATTATATCAAATTTTGTAAAAATTAGTATATATTTTGTATTTACAAATAAAAAAACTTGCAACATGCCCAAAAATTCAATATAATCATACAAGAAATAAGGAAAGGGGTTCTACAATGAACAAAGAAGAATTAGTACAAGAAATTGCTAAAAAAGCAAAAGTTACTCAAAAAGAAGCAGCTGAAGTTTTAAACGGCTTCATCGAAACAGTTCAAAAATCAGTTTCTAAAGGACAAAAAGTTACTTTAGTTGGTTTTGGTACTTTCGAAGCTAGAAAACGTGCAGCTAGAACTGGTCGCAACCCTCAAACTGGTAAAGAAATCAAAATTGCTGCTAAAACAGTTCCTGCTTTCTCAGCTGGTAAAAAATTCAAAGAACTTGTTAACAAGAAATAAGTTTCTTTGCAAACCATGTTTAAAAACTGCTTAATCTCAAGATTAAGCAGTTTTTATTTATATATTTATACGCCTTAGCAAGAGTTTATTAAGACAGATTTTTCCTTGCTTTTTGCCATTCGCTTTCATTTAGTCTTGCAAGTTCTACAATTTTTTCCAGGCTTAAATTTTTATAGCTGTGTAAATCCCTCTCAATTATGTTCTCTAAGAGTTCTTTTGCGCTTGAATTATCTAAATCGACCCCCGGGATTTCATATACTTCTTCATTTTTGCCTGTCGTATCATATTTTTTTATGGTGTTTGACGTTGAATTTATTGAAAAACTGCCCGTTTTTTCACCTTCTTTGGAATAATAAGTTGCATCCATAAGATTAAAATAAGATAAATCGTCAATATAAGCTTTTGTGCCGTCTTCATAAGTTTTTACAGGTAATTCTGCAGGTTTTGCCGGGTTTTCATCAGATAAATCACAGTTTGAAAATCCGTCAAATGTTTTTAGTGCTTCATTTTTTGAAAAAGTTATCTCAACCCCTGAATCATGCGGGTTTGTAAGCGTTATTGTGTCTTTTTCAACTTTCTTTACAGCATAAGCATGGGGTCCAAAAATCGCTACCTCGTTGCCTTCCGCATCTTCTGCAGTTTTTTGGTTAAGCGAGCTTAAAACAAGGGCAAAATCTTTGGCGTTATTTGCTTCAAAATTATCAATTTCACTCAAAAGTTCGTCTTCATAAGTTTTGCCATCCGGGTATATGTTGTTTATGGATTTTGCCTCTCCCTCTTTTCCGGTGATTAAATAAATGAGGTTTATAGAGTTTGAACCTTGGATGCTGCCGTTATTTTTTGAAACATTTTTTGATACCACATTTGAGCCAAGTGTGATATCTTTGGTATCAACATCCCCAAAAGCCTTTTGTACTGCTAATTCTAAAATTAACATATCATCATCGCCCGTGGAATATGAATTACGGCGCGCTTCTTCAACCTCTTTATCCGTGATGTCATAGTCTTTTGCACCTTTAAGGTGTACTGTCG
>CANSKM010000222.1 GCA_947647475.1 uncultured bacterium | reverse complement strand
ATATGAAGGCGGCTGAGCTTATTCAAAAACAGGCCCAGATGGCGCAAAATTTAATTGAGCAGCAAAATATGCAGATGATTCAAGCTCAACAGGCAGCGCAGGCTGCTATGGCACAGGCTCAGGGCCCTGCACCGGTTAGGCAAGAGGCAAAAGTGGATATCAAAGATGAAATCAGAGAGCTTTCAATGGATTTTAACGATATGGACGAAAATGTTGCCGTTGAAAAATTGAAAAACTGGATTGAAACAAACTAATTTCGATTGAATCTAAAACGGGCTGCTAAATTTTGAAACAAACTAGCCCATATTTAAAAAAAAGGGTAAAATAAATATTGAATAAGAGATGAGGGGATTAATCAAAAATAATACCTGAAAATATCAAGGGGAGCCGTTGTGGCGGACAACAAAAGAGTTATAGAAGGGTTTAGCCCCCAAGATTTTGCAAAAAAC
Source organism: uncultured bacterium (assembly GCA_947647475.1). GTDB lineage: Bacteria > Cyanobacteriota > Vampirovibrionia > Gastranaerophilales > Gastranaerophilaceae > MGBC122484. Next base: position 2,395 of record CANSKM010000222.1, on the reverse strand, counting down.
CTGGCAAGCCAAGCAAGCCAGGTAATTCCTGCTGACATCCCCGCGGCAGATAAAAAGTTTATAATTGATATTGTCTATAAATTTTGTGTACTTTCAGGAGACGCTCTCGTAAAAGATGCCGCACTGAATTTGGATGCAGGCCAGGCTTCTTTAATAACGCAGTTTATTGGCGAATGGTCTTTTCATAAATCTATTGACCTTTTGAGGGCAAAAATTAACCCCCAGCTCAGGGAAGGCATTTTGCAGCGCGTGGCTTTCACTGTTTTTGAAATTGCAAAACAGGCTGTTGTAAAGAAAATGCCGCAAGAACAGATTATTCCTCTTGTGGAACACCACGTTAACACTTGCTTTAAACAGGCAATTGAGGACCTGAAGGCTAAAGGGGCGATTGATGAAAAGGCATCGGATAATGCTTTAAATCAGTCAAACATTGATTCTATGGCAAAAACAGAGGCTGAAAAGGAAAGTGTCGGAACCGTAGGCTCAAATATGTCTGATGCAAAAATCCTGAAACTTGCTTCCCTTGCGCTTTTAATTAAAAATTTTCCTGCAGATAAAATTAAAAATATAATCACAAAGTTTAATAAACCCGAAGCCCAAGTGTTAATTCAATATCTTAAAATGCCTGATTTGGAAGCAAAGGTGGATAAAGACATAACGGCAAGGTGCATAGGCGAAATAAGACAGGCGCTGCCTGAACCTAAGGTTGTGAATTTTGACAGATGTTATAAAAAATTATGTAAAATTGTTAAAAATTCGGACAAAAACACAATTTCTAATATTATAAAGGATGAAAGACCGCAAATTAAAGACTTTGTGCTCTCTCCATACGTAAAAGATGAGGTCATAATCCCTGCGCGCGTTGCAGCAGTTGTATGCAAACATTTGGAAGAAAAATTATATACGGAAGCCGCCGGATGATAATAAGAAGAAGGGCAGTTCCTAAAAAAAAGCCCGAAGATACTCTTAATATTAATGAACAAACCTTGCCCAAAAACCCTGAAACGGCAGAGGCTGCTTCTTCTTTGGATGTTCAAGTGTCACAGCCTCCTTCTTTGGAAGAAAATATAACCGAGGAGGCTGCAAAGGAAGCTCCCGTTATGCCCCCTGTGCCTGAGCCTCCCAAAGTTTTAACGCCCGAAATGGAGATGGCGCAAAAGCTTGAAGAGATTGAAAAAATTGATATTACAAGCCTTGAATTTAAAGAAAGGTTTGAAAGGCGCCGTGGAGAACGCAGACGCGGGTATAGAAGAATAGATGAAAGAACCCTTGTTTCCCGCGCGCAGGAAGAAGCCCAAAGTATCAGAGAGCTTGCTGCAAAAGAAGGGTATAAAAACGGAATTGAAGAAGCGCACACAGAGCTTGAAACCCTCAAAGCTTCTTTGGTTGAATTTTTAGGGTCCAAAAAAGAAGCATACGATGCGCTTTCGGATGATATGCTTGAACTTTCCCTTGAAATTGCAAAAAAAATAATTAAAAAAGAAGTAGAGTTATCTGACGATATTTTAAAGGGTGTGCTCACGGAAGTGTTTGAAGAAATTTCATCAAATGAAGAAAAAATAACAATTAAAGTGGCGCCCGATGAAGTAGATTTTGCGCGTGCTTCAATGCCAGATGTGCTTCAAAATTCTGCAATTGATGCAAAAATTGTAATTGTTGCAGATGAAGCTATTGAAAAGGGAAGCTGTGTTGTGATGACATCAAACGGGGTGATTGATGCGAATTTTTCAACCCAATTATCCATAATTCAAAATGCCTTCGGTATTTATAAGGGAGGCAATTAATGGCACAGGCAAAAGGCGGAGCCCAAAATAACCCAATATCTGAAATTGCTCTTGCAATATTTGTAATTCTCCTTATCTTGATTTTGCTTATGGAGATGCCAAACTGGGTTATCAACTTTTCAATTTCATTAAATATAACGCTCGGTATTGTGCTTTTGATGATTTCACTATACGTTCAAAAGCCTCTTGAATTAGCCGCTTTTCCTTCTATCATTTTGATTGGCACAATGTTTCGTCTCGTGCTTTCAATTGCATCTACCCGTCTTATCCTTGCAAAAGGGGATGCAGGCCAGGTAATTGAAGCTTTTGGCCAGTTTGTAACGGGTGGAAATATGATAGTCGGCGGTGTAATCTTTTTAATTATTACAGTCGTACAGTTTATGGTAATTACAAAAGGTGCAGAACGTATTGCAGAGGTTTCAGCCAGGTTTGCGCTGGATGCTATGCCCGGTAAACAGATGACAATCGATGCCGATTTTAACGCAGGGCTTATTTCTCCGGAAGAAGCGGTGAAGCGCCGTGAAGACCTTCAAAGAGAATCTTCTTTGTTTGGTTCAATGGACGGTGCCATGAAGTTTGTAAAAGGGGATACGATTGCAGGTATTATTATT
>CANSKM010000221.1 GCA_947647475.1 uncultured bacterium | reverse complement strand
GAAGTGGTCGCTCCATAGCTCCTTCAGCCTTTCGTATGCTTTTAAATTTCAAAAAAGTTTGGATGATTAAGCATTAAGAAGATATTTGATATATCTGTTATGACAAACAAATTATACAAATTAAACAATTTGCCATTTACGAATACAGCCATTCGGCTTCAGCAGCGCGCCTTGCAACAAGCCCGCCAAGCTTCACCTTGTTTCCTTCTTTGTCCTTTGCATAAACATACTTTTGCATTTCAGCCGCAGCACCGTCAAGGTCTCCATCGCCAATCATCTCAACAAGACCCGAATCATCAAAAGCCCCTATACCGAGGTTAAACGCAAAATCAACAAGCGCATCAAACTGTCCCTGGGTTAATTGCACCCCATGCTCTTCGGCATAACGCCCAACATGTGCTTCACGCGAAGCTAAATCGCTCCTTAAAAGGTCTCTTGCCTCTTGAGCCGTTATTGTCTGGCCTTCATAAACACCTGCCGTATGGCCATATCCAATGGTTAAGGAACCTCCGGGGCAAGTATAGGCTTCTAAATAGAGACCCTCAAAGCCTTTCATTGCATCAATTAAATTGTCACTCACATGCTCAATCGGAACATAAGGAGGAGCTGTTTCTTCAGGCGCCACAGTTTCTTCAACCGCATCCAGCGGAACATCCGCCGTCTCATCAACGGAAACATCCGCCCCTTCATTATATTCAACACAATATTCCGTATCGCCCGCTTCTATTATATTTCCGCCTTCAAATTCAGTGTAATAATGAATAGGCTTTACATTATTTTCAGCTTTTTGTGCACCATTTACAGACACATTTGCAGGCGCAGAAGGAAACAGCGAACTTAACATTATAAGCACAAAGCTCGCAAGCCCTGTAACCCCTGTCAACATGCCTCCAATTTTTACACCGCCGCCGCTTTTTGCCCTTGTGCTGCGCGCGTTTTGAGCCGTTCTGTTTCCTGAAGTTTCAAGGTGTGCCCCGCCTCTACTTCTTTGAGAAGATGCCTGAGTCGTCCTTTGCCTCTGTCTTTGGGCCGTTCTTTGAGAACCTTCATGCTCAGCAGTTCTTCTTTGTGGTCTGAATTCATCCCTTTCCGGCATATCTTCAAGACGGGTTCTTCTTACGGGCTGTTCAAGCCTTTTCCCGCCCTGCGTATGCGGGCGCGAAGCACTGCCGGATGCATTTCTTTGAGCGGGTACTTGCCCCGTCCTTTGTGCTGCGCGGGGTTCCGTCCTTCTTTGGGCGGCTTCCCTTGCATTTTTTGCATCCCTTGCTTTAAACATTCTGTCTATTGAGGCGTAATCTATATCCATCATCGGTTCTGCAGACATTTTAATAAACTTCCCTATTTTTCCTTTATATATATTTATAAAGAAAAAATCCGGCCAACATTTGACCAAAAGACAAAAAAACTTGAAGTTATATTAAGAAAATTCACCTCAAGTTTTTTAATTTTACTTTTAAAGTTCTCTCCATACGGGGGCTAAACCCCAAATGGACAAAGCTTAAACAGCTTTTTGAACTTTACCTGCACGAATACAAGACGTGCAAACTTTAATTCTTTTTACCTGACCGTTAACAATTGCCTTAACACTTTGAAGGTTTGGTAATTGTCTGTAGATGTGGTGTTTATGTGAGAATGAAAGTTTTGAAGCTTTCTTTGATGCTTTACCGCAAACTTCACAAATTATTGACATTTTGAATTATCCTTTCAAGATTTTTGTATTTGGTAATATTCATTTTATGACATCAAGGTTAATAGTCAAGAGGCCCCCTTGAAACCTTTGCCGCACAAAAAATTCTTTACTTATGGCACAAAAATTTATTACCGGTAAAAATTTATTGCTGGTAAATCCAAACATCATACCCTTCTTTGCCATAGCTTCCTGCAACACTTCTTGCTACGTCCATATTTGAATATGAGCCGATTTGAAGACTATAAGCATTGTCAACACGCCTTATAAAGGGTGCAATACGGGCTTTAGAGTTTTTCATCGCGGTTTGTGCGGTTTTTGCCTCGTCAAAAGTATTGTATTTACCGATTAAAACCTTTATATTACTTTTTTGGGCCAATTCAATCGGGGCGAAATTTCCCTGCGGAAGCGCATTTATATCAGGCACATCGGATGCCGTCTGGGGCACTTTTGGCATAAGCCCTGCATTTTGGGAATTCTGGCCTTGCGAAGGAGTTGCAGCCTGGGTGTTCGGTTTTTGGGGCGCCTCTGCATAGCCTTCATCAATATCATCTTCAATGTTTGATTTCAACTTTTCAAAATGTTCAAGGTTCATAACCTCGTTTTTATCCCTATCCTGCGGCAAAACACGGCTTTCGGAGGGCGCATTCTCTTCCTCCTGAATTAAAACGAGCCTTTTATCTATCGTTCTTTTATCAGGATCGTACGTGTCGTTAAAATATCCGTCACTTTGGGTTGCAGACTCGCTCTGGTTCACAGTTTCCATCCCATGCCTGCCATATTCGATATCCACCCTTTTTGCGTATTTTTTAATAAAAACAACAACACAAATAAACATTATACAAAAGGTTACAAGGGAAAGTTTAAAAATTCTTCTGATTTTTTCAATGCGCTTTTCCACCCTCTGCACCCTTGTCGGGTTCATTTTGCTTTTTTTATAGGTTAAATAATCGGAAGATGAGCCGTTTAAATTCATGCCTCTTGTGTTTTTCATTTGGCTACACCCCTCTCACCTTCGATTTTGCAAGGTTCATGTCTTCAATTTCGGCTGTAAACCTGTCTAAAACCTTGTTTGCAAATTCTTTAACATCCAAAATTCCGATTTCTTCCAATGAAGAAACTTCAATCGGGGCGCCCTTTGATACAATATTTAACGCCGTGTGCACC
>CANSKM010000220.1 GCA_947647475.1 uncultured bacterium | reverse complement strand
CGCAAGGGCTGCGCCGCCTGTTAAAACAGCACCTGTAAGACCTGCGGCAGCAAAAATTTTATCACCGTTTTTGCCTGCAGTTTCTGCAGCATCTTGTACCACTTCAGCTGCAGCCTCGGCTAATTCACCAGGCAATTCAATTACATCCGGAGTTATAGGCTGTTTTACATTATGCGGTACTCTTTGAATAATGTCTCCTGTTGCTTCGCCGGTTTTTTCGGGCAATGCCAAAACATTTTTCGGCGCAGGCAGTGCAAGAACTTTTCCGCCACGGCCTGCACTTACATCTGAAATTACAGGAATATCAAATACGGACAGCGTATCATTTTTATAAATCAAATTTCTTAAAGAATCATTGAACCCTTCCGCAAAAACTTCAGAAGTTCTTTCAGGAAGTGCCAAAGGCTTACGAGACCCGGCTTCAAGGCTTCTTGGCATAATTTCAAGAATATCATCATAGCCGTTTCTTTTTGATGTCAAAGAACTTGCGGCTTGTCTTATATTTTCACCAATATTTGCAATTTTTTCATTTAAAGGTACTCCCTTTTGTTTCAGGGGAGACAAAATATCGTTCGTTAAAACGTTTGCAAGCTTTTGAAGCACGGAATTTTTCTTTCCCTTGCTGCATAAAGCAGCACCGCCAACAACTGCACCTGCAATAATTGCGGCTTTTGCAATACGTTTTCCTGCAGAATTATTATCAGAAGGTTTTATACCGTTGAATGAACCGTTAACTTTCATTTTAAATTATGCCCTTTTTACATGTATATCTTTAAAAACACGTAAAATAAAAAATAATTGCTTCTAAAATTATCCATGTAAAGAAGTGTAAATTATTTTATCTTTGTAAGGTTTGCCTTTCTTATCCTTACATTTTCAGGCGTTACTTCAACAAGTTCATCCTCTGCAATATATTCAAGACAATCTTCAAGTGACATTAACCTTGGAGACTGCAAAGTAACCATAACATCCGCCGTTGCACTTCTCATGTTTGTAAGCTTTTTGGTTTTACAAATATTTACTGCAATATCCTGCGGCCTGTTGCATTCACCTATAATCATTCCTTTATATACTTTTGTTTTCGGAGTTACAAAAAATACACCACGGTCTTCAAACTGATGAAGTGCATAGGGAATTGCTTCCCCTTCTTCAAAAGCAATAAGGGAACCGTTTCTCGGGCGGGTCATCTCTCCTGCGTAAGGACCGTATTTTTCAAAGGTATGATACATAATGCCTTCGCCCTTTGTCATTCTGATAAATTCGGACCTGAAACCGATTAAACCGCGTGCCGGAATTATAAAATCAATATTGTTTCTTTTCGGGCCTGATTCCATATTCTGCATCTGTGCTTTTCTTTGGGATAATTTTTCAATCACAGAGCCTGTGTATTCTTCCGGAACATCCACAATTAAATTTTCATAAGGTTCAAGTGTTTCGCCGCTTGCATCTTTTTTAAAGATAACTTCAGGCTTTGAAACCTGGAATTCATAGCCTTCACGTCTCATTGTTTCAATTAAAATACCAAGGTGAAGTTCACCGCGGCCTGAAACTCTGAAAACATCGGTAGAATCAGTATCTTCAACTCTTAAAGATACATTTTTTTCAAGTTCATAATATAAACGCTTCCTAATTTGGCGGCTTGTTACAAACTTACCTTCCTGCCCTGCAAAGGGAGAGTTATTTACGCTGAAATTCATCTGGAGCGTAGGTTCATCCACCTTGATTAAAGGAAGAGCGGCAGGATTTACAACAGAAGATAAAGTTTCGCCGATTTGAATATCTGAAAAACCGGCTACACCAACAATATCACCAGATTCCGCTTCTTGTGTTTCAACACGGCCAAGGTCTTTAAATTCAAAAAGTTTAACAATTTTACCTTTTTCAAAAGACCCGTCTGCCTTTATGAGTGTTACGTTTTCGCCTGATGTCATTTTTCCGTTTATGATACGGCCTATTGCAATACGGCCCACATAATCGTTGTAATCAAGCGTTGTAGCCTGGAATTGAAGCGTTGCTTCATCATCCCCCACAGGAGGCTTGATGTTTTCCAGAATACAATCCAACAATGGGATTATATCTTTGTTTTCATCCGTTAATTCTTTCTTTGCAAACTTTTGAAGAGAACTTGCATAAATTATCGGAAAATCTATAAGTTCTTCATTATCGGTTAATTCCGTAAAGAGGTCAAAAACCTTGTCTATTGTGCCGTTCGGATCTGCCCCCTGTTTATCGATTTTATTTACAACAACAATGATTTTTAAACCCAATTCAAGCGCTTTTGAAAGCACAAAACGGGTTTGGGGCATCGGGCCTTCCTGTGCATCCACAATTAAAAGCGCTCCATCTACCATACCTAAAACACGTTCAACCTCTCCGCCAAAATCCGCGTGGCCGGGGGTATCTACAACGTTTATCTTTACACCCTTATAATCAACGGAAATATTTTTTGACAAAATTGTAATTCCGCGTTCTTTTTCAATGTCATTGTTGTCTAAAACCCTGACCCCAGCTTCCTGGTGTTCTTTAAAAACGCCTGTCTGCTGCAAAATGCAGTCTACAAGAGTTGTTTTGCCGTGGTCAACATGGGCAATAATTGCAATATTTCTAATATTCTTTTTTTTCATTGTTGTTAATTTCCAATTAGCTTGTATGTCCGTTACAAAAAACATTCTACAACAAACAAAATTATAGGGTTAATTTCTTCTCTTTAATATCTCTTTTGCCGCCTTTTTCTGTTATGCTCCTGTATTCAGCGTTTTTCAATCTGCCGTTTCTTGAAATTTTAAGTTTTATAATTGAAGAAGGTTTGTTTTCACCGTTTCCGTTTAAGCCGCCGTCTTCCACGAGCTCTAAAAGCTTTCTGT
>CANSKM010000219.1 GCA_947647475.1 uncultured bacterium | reverse complement strand
CCCGTCATTTTCACTGAATCTTGTTCTTATAATTTCAGCGCTTAATTCTGTTTCTTTTGAAAGTGAATCGTATGTATCTTTCTTTGTCAGATATCTTGCAGCTTTGTTTATATTTTTTATTTGTGCATTTTTCTCAAGCAAGGGGCAATTTTTAATTTTTAATAAAGAAGCTTTATACAAAGGAAGGAGGCTTGGGTTTTTATCCATTAAATCAAGAAAATCGGATTTTTTGAGTCCTAAATAAAATGCCATTTCACTTGCGGTCAAATTTTGTTTTGTTTTTATAAGAAACTTAAATAAATCTTGCGCGGTTTTTGCATCTTCACCCTGCTTGCTTTGCGCCTTGATGTCGTATGCGCTTTGCATGTCGTTCATAAGCAGCCTTATTTCATTGTTTGTTGAGAGGCGAAGCTTTACAATTAAAATATCCAGGCCTGTTTTTTCGCTTATTTCTTCTGCGCTTATAATTTCGTGCTTTGCTATTGCTTCCTGCAATACTGGCCTTATCGCGTTAAGCTCTCTTTCCTTTTGAAAAACAGAATACGGAATATCCTTTTTGGCGGGACGCCCTTCAAAAGAAACAGTGTCAAACGCAAGCGGCGCCAAATTGTTCCTTTTGGGTTCGCTTGCATTTTTTATAAAACTGCTTTGTGCAAAGCTTATATTGAATATTTTCATATATCTTCCAACCGATTCCTTTTTTAAAAAACCTGCAGAAATGCCAGGTAGATATATAAAAACACGTGATAAAATAAGCTTGCTATTTTGCCATGGCAGGTTCTTTCGGTGTTGCGGCTTCCATCGGTTCTTTTACCTGTTCCTTTTTGGGTGAAACAGGCTCTTTTACAGGGTTTAGAGGCTCTTCAACCTTGTCGCGCACTGTTGTGCTTATATAAGGTTTTGAAAAATATTTGTTTGCAACAGCCAAAATATCAGATTGGGTTACATTTAAAATTTCGTTTTTATATTCTTCAAGATGGTTTAGATTATACCCAAGAGCGCCATACCAGCCTAAAAGCCCGGCATCGTCCATATTTGTTTCCAAAGAAATTAAAATGTTCCCAAGGATTTTATCTTTGGCTTCCTGAAGTTCTTGTCCTGTCACATATTCTGTTTTAAGGCGATAAATTTCTCTGAGCATTCCTTTTTTTGCGGTATCAACGTTTTTATTGTTTGTCCCGATGTAGGCTACAAATGCGCCGTCACCTGCATTTTGAAGAAGGGTGGAACCTACCGAATATGCAAGGCCTTGGTTGTCTCGAAGATTTTTAAACAATCTTGAGCTCATTCCTTCTCCTAAAATTGCATTTATAACCTTTAAGGTTGCGAGGTCTTTTTGGTTATATGTATTGTCTGTTTTAAAGCCGACAAGCACCCAGGCTGTTTTTGTGTCGTCTTTAATGATTGTCTCATCAATATTTTCTTCGGGCATAAATTGTTCCGGTTTAATATCTTTTAAGACAATTTTTTCCTTTCCCTTGCTTTTGAATATTTCTGTCATTTTGTCGATAATTTTTTTATCATCAACGTTTCCGACAACCGTAATTACAAGGTTTTTAGGCTCTAAAATTGTATCATAATATTCAATAATTTCTTCTTTTGAAACGTTTGGAATATTTTTTTCTAAAATTGTTGAATTGTTTCCGTAAACACTGCCTTTAAAGGCGATGCTTTTAAATTTATCAACCCCTCTGTTTAAGGCGTTGTCTTTCATCTGCTTTATGCCTGCAAGCTTTAGTTTTTTTACCTTTTCAATTTCATAGCTTGAAAAAAGAGGTTCGTTTACAACATCATTTAAAGCCAAAAGTGCTGAATCAAGCTCGTTTGTTGTAGTTAAAAGGCTGATATTAAAAGTATCGGTGCCGGAGCTTAAAGAAAGTTTTATCCCTTTTTCATCCAAGAATTTTGCAAATTCATCACTCTCCATTTTCTTTGTGCCTTTGGTGGCGCTTGTTGCGGCCACTGTTGCAATGCCCGGTGTTTTTTCAACAAAGTTTCCGCCAATGGCTTGAATATTTATCGCAATGATTGAATTTGCAGGGTTTTTCTTTATAATCAACACAGCACCGTTTGAAAGGTTATATTTTTCAACGCCATTCAGGCTTTCAACCTTTACTGCAGGTTCTTTTAAAGGTTTTTCATCGTTTATTTTTTTAATGTTTGTATCAACTTTTTCTTTTGGCATAACGGTTGAGATTGCACTTTTGTTTTTATCTAAATATTTCTTTGCAACCCTTATGATATCTGCTTTTTTCACTTTTTCGATGTTGGCTAAATAATTATCATAATACCAGGTGTTCCCCCAAAAGAGTGTTAAATAGCCAAGTTCATCTGATATGTTTGAGATTGATTCTCTTGAATAATATGTACTTGTTTTTATCATATTTATTGCTTTTTGAACCTGAGCATCGGTTATCTGACCTTTTTTAATCAGTTCGATTTCTTTAAAGATTTCATCTTCAACCTTGCTTAAATTTTCAGGCTTAAAGGATGTTTGAATTACAAAAAGCCCGTCGTCCATAAAGGTTGAATTGCTTACCGTAACAGAATATACAAGCTGTTTTTGTTCTTTTAATTTTTGGTTTAAAACAGAACTTCTTGATTCGCCTAAAATTGTGGATAAAACATCAAGCACATATCCGTCCTTGTCTTCTTTGAATTTTGGCGCTTTATAGGCTATTGCCATATATCCTGTTGTGACATCTTTTTTCTCTGTTGTTCTTAATTGCTTTTGAATTTCAGGGGTTTTCGGGTAAATTTTATTTTCGCAAACCCTGTCATTCACTGCAAAATATTCTGCCACTTTTTTGATTGCATAATCAGGCTCAACATCGCCCACAATAACGGTTAACATATTTTGCGGAGAATACCAT
>CANSKM010000218.1 GCA_947647475.1 uncultured bacterium | reverse complement strand
ATTTTAAAACGTGCAACTGTCTTAAACACTTATAAAATAAGGATTTTAAGCGTTGCGTATCCTGAAAATCCTTACTGTAAGCATTTTATGCGGCTTATAAAACATATTTTAATAAAATTAAAGCTTAAATGTTGGAAATGCTGTAAAATTAAAAGTCTTAAAAAGCCTTGGTACAAAAGGAAAAGCTTCGTGCAAAAACCCATAAAAGCACGTCTTATAAAGCTTTAAGGCACCTCATAAAAAAGGTGCCTTAAAATATTTTACAACGTTATTTAAAATTTAAAATAGCCGTTTTGGTTAAAAACCTTTAAAAGCAAGGTTTTTAGCTTACATAACCATCTCTAATCCAATCAGAGTCTTTGTTTCACGAACCATAAGTTTTGAATTAGCTGTTTTTACAATGTAAATTGTATCATGTTCATTTTGTTCAGCCACTCTGGTTTGAATGCTCGGGTTAAGAAGCGTAATTTTGCCGAAGTTTTGAATAACGAAAATTTCATCTTCAATATAACCGATAAGCGCGATATTTCCGTCATAATTAACAAGGCAAAGACCTCTGTTTTCGCCAAAGCTTGCAGTGGCCAAAACGTCCGCCTCATCTTCATTTGCGGGCTCTTCAAGAGCAGTAGCCGCAGCCTCTGTAACAGTTTGGTCAAATGTTTGCATTGCCTTAGGCTCGTAAATTTCAACAGAGTCTGTAACATCGACTGAGCCCGGAGTTGCGGGTTTTTCTTCGTATGTCGGGTAAGCACTTTCTGCTTTTTCGGCTTCAGCATGGGTAACAACACTGTCCACAAGGTTTCCAAGGCTTTCATACCCTGCAGATTCCGCAGAAGCCTTGCTTGATGCGGCTTTTCTCTTCGGTACAAGCAGAAGCCAAAGCACCACAAGCAATAAGCCGATTGCAATAATCAACAAAATATTATCAAGCACGGTTTTTGCAAAAAGTTTCACCTGCTGTTTTATACGCTGTTTTCTTGACATTTCGGGAATAACTTCTTCATCCCCTCTTGCAAGCTCTGTAAGGCCTTGTTCTTTAGCATCTTCTTCAAGGCTCAAAATATCTTCATCGGATAATTCATCCTCTAAAACTTCTTCTAAATCAACGCTTGAAGCCTTTTTCTCAACATCTAAAGTGCCGCCTTTTGGCTCCTGCATTTCATTTTTAGACTTTGTAACAATCTCTATCTCTGTGCCTGCGGTTGTTGCAATCTTTTGAGCATCTTCTTTTGCTTTGTTTATAGCTTTATCAACCTTGTCAGCAACCGTTTTTTGCTGTGGTTGAGCTGTTTGCGCCACTTTCGTATTGTCTTTTGCGGGTTCCTTCGCCGTTTCAACAGGTTTTGTCACAGGAACCACGGGTTTTACAACAGGCTGAACAGTAGGTTTCACAGGTTGTACGGCCGGTTTAACCTCTGCTTTTACAGGCGCTGTCTGATAATTTGGCTTACCGTCAAATGCGCTGTCAAGCTGTGCCAATTTTTTGGCATCAACCCTCGGAGCAGGCTTCCCTGCTGTCTTTACGCTTGTTGTAAAGGTAACGGGTTTACTTGTTGAAATGTCAATTTTTGTATATCCGTTGTTCAAATCCTGCCCTGCATAAGGATATAGCTTCACATCCACCTTGTTAATATCGCCGGATGTCCCGACAGATGTGATTGAATGGTATGTTTCAGGCAGAAAAACGTAATAGCTTGTATCAGATTTTTTAATCACCTTAATCGGCTCATTGTAAGGCTTTTGGGTGTATAAATCTATTTTATAGCTGCCGTCATTGGCTTTTTGTACATCTACTTTTAAAAGGTTATTTTTATAATCGCTGTCAAGCGCCATGGTATCAGCATTAAAGATGCCGCCAAGCCCTAAAAGCAAAGTTAAAATAAGCCCAAGAATGTATTTTCTCATCCTTCTATCCCTTCAATATTGGATTTTCCGTTTCTACTATATTATAATAAATTACAAAGCTAATTATACTATGAATACAAAAAAACCGCAAAAAAACAATAGCGGGAAGAATATAATTTTTAGGAAAAATAAATGGAAAAAAACTTTAAAACAGGCTTTGTAACCCTGATTGCAAGGCCAAATGTCGGAAAATCCACGCTTTTAAATAAAATTGCAGGACAAAAAATTGCAATCACAACCCCTGTCGCACAAACCACCAGATATCAAATAAAATGCATATTTACAGACAATTCTGCCCAAATTATTTTTATAGACACGCCCGGAGTGCATAAACCCTTAAATAAGCTTGGCGAATTTTTAGCGGAAGAATCAAAGTCTTCGCTTGAAGATTCAGATGTAGTCTTGTTTTTGGTCGATTCAAAAGATGAAGCAGGGGCGGGGGACAAGTGGATTGTTGAAAATTACCTGAAAACCCTTGAAAAACCTATAATTATCGTCGCAAATAAAATTGACACAGCATCCCGCGAAAAACTTGAGTATAATATTATATCTTATAAAAAACTTTTTGAAAAAAACCTGCCTGTGGTGAAAATCAGCGCCAAAACAGGGAAAAACGTCTCTGTTCTTTTGGATAAAATTAAAGAATATTTGCCTGTGGGCCAAAAGCTTTATCCTGACGATGAAATCACCGATCAGAATATGCGCGCGATTGTATCTGAAGTCATAAGGGAAAAAATTATTTTAAACACGAAAGACGAAATTCCGCATTCTGTGGCGGTTTTGGTTGAAGATTATAAGCAAACTGACACAATAGACAGGATTAAAGCCCAAATTATAGTTTCAGCCGAAAGCCAAAAGGGGATAATAATCGGCAAAAACGGCGCTATGCTTAAAAAAATCGGCACCGAAGCAAGAGTTGAAATTGAAGAAATTGCCCAAAATAAGGTGTTTTTAGAGCTTTTTGTGAA
>CANSKM010000217.1 GCA_947647475.1 uncultured bacterium | reverse complement strand
AAATTGCGCTTGATTTCACATCGCAGCCTGTATATTTTATCCCTAAAATTTCAAGCAACCCCTGAATGCAACCGTCTTCACCGTATTTTCCATGCAAAGTATTATAAGCATATTCATATCCGCCGTTTAGAAGGGTGTTAACCGCTTCCTTTGTCGCATCAACAATTTCAGCGTTTTCATACCCAAGTCTTTTAAGAGCTGCTAAAACGTTTTTTCCGCTCCTTAGGGAAACTTCTCTCTCGTTTGACATTCCGCCGCACAAAACGGCAATTTTTGCATCTTTTTTTATAATATTCATAATTTTTGCCTTTTAACCTTTAATTAACATATTCCAAAGTTCTAATTCTTTTTTATCAGAGCCTATATAAACCACCTCTGGCTCCAGCATAATATTAAATTTATCAAAAACGCTCATCTGTACCTGGCGCATAACGTTAATGTAATCCATACTTGTAGCTTCGTTAAAATTGATGATGAAATTTGCATGGTTAAAATATACCATAGCGCCGCCTTCAAGATGCCCTTTAAGCCCTGCTTCATCAATCAATTTGCCTGCAGAAATTGTCTGCCCGTCTTTAACCGGGTTTTTAAAAGCACAGCCGATATTTGGCTCTTTTAAGCTTGGCTGGGTGTTTTTCCTTTTTTCAACGGTCCTATCCATTGCTTCTTTTATTGCAATGTAGCTGTCAGCTTCTAAAAGTTTAAATTTCGCAGAAAGCACAACATAACGCCCGGGGTTTTTCTTTATAACAGAAGTCCTGTAGCCAAATTCCATATCCTGTGCGCTGAATTCTTTAATTTTATCTTCAGAAGCATCATAAACACAGGCCGATTCAAAATAATCGGAAATTGCCTGCGCATCAGCCCCGGCATTCATTGCAATTGTTCCGCCCAAAGTGGCAGGAATTCCTGCCAAAAATTCAAACCCGGAAAGTCTTAATTCAAAAGCCATTGTGGCAAGCTTTGGGGCGGCAACACCTGCGTATGCTGAAATATAAGGGGGCTTAACTTCAACTTTATCCAGATGTTTTGTAATAATTACGGGCTTTTTAACACCGGCGGAAGAAAATAAGATATTAGAACCGTTCCCGACAATAACAGGATCGCTCAGGTTTGCAAGCAAAAGTTTAATTTCATCCATGGTTTTTGGGAAATAAACATCGTCGGCAATTGAAGACACCCGAAGAGTGTTGTATGCCTTCAGGTTATAGTTCATTCTATGTTCTATTTCTTTCATAACATCTCCCCTATAAGCTTTCCAAGCTTTGTAATATCCCCTGCGCCAAGCGTTAATATTATATCACCGTCTTTTATGTATTTAATAACCTCATTTGGTATTTCATCAATTTTTCCGGGCAAATAAACCGTATTTTCCACCATTTCAGGGTGCTTTTTCTTAAAATTCTCAACAAAAGTTTCAGAGTTAAACTCGGCATCCTTCGGGTCCCCCGCAGAAAACACATCAACGACAATTAAAAAATCTGCCCCGGTAAAAGATTCAAGAAAATCATCAAAAAGTGCTTTTAACCTTGTATACCTGTGCGGCTGGAAAATTGCAACCGTTCTTTTTTTACCTGCCTTATCCGCATACTCTTTTGCAGCCTTTAATGTAGCCTTAATTTCACTTGGGTGATGCGCGTAATCATCAACAATTTCAACATTTTCATTTTTAAACACCTGCTGAAACCTTCGCCCCATGCCAGTAAAACCGATAAATTCAGGTGCAAACTTTTTAAATTCAAGCCCCGCTTCAATCAACGCAGCGCACACTGCAAGCGCATTGTAAACATTATGAATTCCTTTTAGAGAGGTTGAAATTTTCCCTAAATTTTCGCTCCTGTATATAACTTCAAATTCAGCCCCCGTTGAATTAAATTCAACCTTTTGGGCAAAAATATCAGCCTCATTATTCAAAGAAAATTTGATAATTTCAGGAAGTTTCCCCTTGAATTCTTCCGCATCAAGAATTTCCAGAAGCTTTAAAACCCCTGAATCATCAGCATTTACAATCACTTTAGAACTTTTTTCCAATTTTAAAACAAGGTTTTTAAAAGTTTCTAAAACATCAACAAGGCCGTTTTTATAAAAATCAAGATGATCAGCTTCAAGATTATTTATAACAAGGATTTCAGGCGAATATTTTGAAATCGTCCCGTCGCTTTCATCAAGCTCTGCCACAAAAATGTTTGAATTTTTGCTCGCATTTGCATTTGTGTTAATTTCAGGAATTATCCCGCCAACCGCAAACGCAGCATCTGCGCCGATTTTAGAGAGAGCATAAGATGCAAGCCCTGATGTTGTTGTTTTCCCGTGGGTCCCTGCAAAACCGATTGAAAGCGGAAATTTTTGGGTAATTGCTAAAAGCAGGTCAGAGCGATGTAAAATATTAAGCCCCAATTCCCTTGCGCGGGAAAGTTCCGGGTTACCTTCTTTTATAGCAGAAGACAATACAATATGCGCGCCAACAGGCACATTTTCGGCATTATGGCCTATATAAACCTTTGCACCAAGCTCTTTTAATTCTTTTAAATATTTTGAATCGGACATATCGGAGCCTGAAACTTCAAACCCAAGCTGCACAAGGATTTTAGCGAGCGCACTTTGGCCAACCCCGCCCATTGCAATAAAATGAAATTTATCCCCTCTTTTAAGCCCGGAAAAAACCTTACTGCAGGAAGCTTTGCCTTCAGAAACTTTATCACAAGGGGTTTTGCACCCGCGTTGGTCAAACCCGAAAAAACGCTTCAACCCTTTAAACATTTAGCAGGCCTCCTTTGGAGAAACAACGTTTGACACACCATGCACCGTTTTGCCCCAATCCATAGTCTTTTTGGTGAAAATAATTTTTAAAATGATAAACATAACAATCGGGAA
>CANSKM010000216.1 GCA_947647475.1 uncultured bacterium | reverse complement strand
CGCAAAATCAACCTTTGAATACCCTGAAACCATTAAACTTGCAGGGTATAACCCGAATTATAAAGGCCACCCGCTTCAAATTGCAAAGGCTGTAAAAATGCTCTCTGAGGCGCACAGGCCCGTAATCATCTCAGGCGGCGGTGTTTTAATGTCCGGCGCAAGCAAAGAAGTTCAAAAATTGGCGGAACTTGTTCAGGCTCCTGTAACCCACACCCTTATGGGCACAGGAACCTATCCCGATTCTTTGGATTCAAGCCTTGGAATGCTCGGGATGCATGGAAACTATTGGGCAAACTACGCTGTAGTTCATGCCGATGTCATTTTGGCCCTTGGTACGCGCTTTAACGACAGAATTACAGGCTGTCTTAAACGCTTTGCGCGCGATTCGCACGTAATCCACGTTGATATCGACCCCTGTTCAATTTCAAAGAACGTAAAAGTTGATATTCCAATCGTTGGGGATGTTAAAAACGTTCTTTGCGGGATGATTGAAATTTTTGAAAAGAAAAATCCGAATATTTATAAAGACGACAAAGACAAATGGGCGGCTCAAATTGACGAATGGAAGCAAAAACGCGCAATTCCGCCGTTTAATTCGGATAAACTCAGTGCAATAACGGTTATTCAAAAACTTTACGAATTAACGAAAAAATACAACCCGATTGTCTGCACGGAAGTTGGTCAGCACCAAATGTGGACAGCGCAACTGTTTCAGTTTAACGAACCAAGGAAACTAATCACCTCAGGCGGCCTTGGGACAATGGGCTTTGGCTTCCCCGCCGCTATGGGCGCCTGTGCCGGAAAACCCGAGCAGCTTGTCTTGAATATCGCAGGGGACGGCTCAATCCAGATGAACATCCAAGAGCTTGCAACCTGCGTTGAATACGGTTTTAACGTCGTAAACTGTATCATAAATAATGGCTACCTTGGCATGGTTCGCCAATGGCAGGAAAAACTTTTCAACAAACACTACAGCCAAACGCAAATTTCAGGCCCTGATTTTGTAAAAGTGGCCGAAGCCTATGGTGCACTTGGCATTCGCGTTGAGAAGGAAGAAGAAATCGAACCTGCAATTTTAAAGGCAATTGAGGCTAAAAGACCCGTTTTCATTGACTTTATTGTTGAAAACTTTGAAATGGTTTATCCTTGGGTTCTTGCGGGCCAGCCTTTAACCAAGGTGCTTTTAAATAATGAACAGGCAATAAGCTAAGGTTGCAGTTAGGTTTTAGACTCCATAACCGAGGCAAAACCAAATAAGGCCTTACATTTGAAACATAAAAAATGAGGAAAAAATAATGGGCGTTTTTCATACAATTTCAATACTTGTTACAAACGAATCCGGGGTGTTATCCCGTGTGGTGGACCTTTTTTCAGGCCGCGGCTATAACATCGAAAGCTTAACCGTGGCACCGACAATTGACCGCCTTTATTCAAGAATAACGATAGTTACAGACGGTGATTCCGCTGCAATTGAGCAAATAAACAAGCAATTGAACCGTCTTATTCCTGTAATTAAGGTTGCAGACTTGAATTTGAACGAAGCCCTTGAGTGCGAAGTTGCCCTCGTGAAGCTTCATTGCAAAAGCGAAGAAAAATCTGACATTCTTAGAATCGTTGATGCAACAGGCTCTAAGATTATTGATGTAACGGATAATGCTTATACGATTCAAACTGTGGGGTCTGAAAAGCAAATTCAGGCGCTTGCAGAGCTTATTAAGCCCTATGGCGTGAAGGAATTTGTTCGAAGCGGCAAAATCGCGATGTCCAAAGGCAACCAGTTTGTAAATATTAAGAATTTATAGACCTTCTGTTGTCTTTAAGCTAACCTGCACACGATATTGCAAGAGGTGCTTGTCAAAATTCTTCTAACTCCGCCTGTCATTGCGACATTACAGCTGAAAGCGAACCAATGGGCTCGTCATTGCGAGGGAAGCGACAGCGACGAAGCAATCCAGAAAAAAGCTGTCAAACGCTCTTTTTAAAAAACTAACCACACAAAAAAAATGAACAATTCTCCTCCAAAAATCGTTATAATCCATGTAAGGATTTTAATGGAGGCAAAAATTTATGAAAAAGATTTCAAAAACCGTTCTAACCGCTGTTTGCACCTTCGCCCTGATGTTTGGCGCTTCATTATCATCTGATGCTGCCGTGTGCAATTCTCCATGTCCTGACCCCTGCGCCCCATCCCACACGGTTTGCGAAGGTACAAGCTGTACTACAACCTGCGGCACAACCTCTGTCTATAATACCGCTTACTACACAACCCCGGGTGTTTCCTTCAGCTATTCAACGCCAAACGTCTCATTTAGCATCTCAAACGAAGTTTATGGAATTTACAACTATTATAGCCGTCCGAATTTCACGGTGACAAGCGGTTTCAGGCCGATTTATCGCCCCGCGCCAAAGCCCGTAAAACATGTTGTGTATAAAAACCCGCCAAAACCGGCACCTGCTTTGAATAAAAAGCCTGTTCAAAACATTAAACCCGCTTCAAAACCCGCACCAAAACCTGGCGCACAAAAGCCACCCCAAAAACCCAAAAAATAATATTGCCTCTAAAAGCTCGCCGTCATTGCGAGTGACCAACGGGAGTGCGGCAATCCGGATGGTAATGCACAGGCCCGGGGATGGCAATCCCCAGCAAAAAGCCCTCTTTAAAAACGCTAGCGGACTATTCTGTTCTTTTCATCCACATGTACAACTTTTGGTTCAAAACCCTTATACTCTTCGGGCGACATCGCCGCATAGGCAACAATAATCACCTTATCGCCCTTTTGAACCTTTCTTGCAGCCGCCCCGTTTAGGCAAATCACCCCGGAGCCCTTTGCTCCTTCTATAACATACGTGCAAAACCTTTCGCCATTGTTCACATCCA
>CANSKM010000215.1 GCA_947647475.1 uncultured bacterium | reverse complement strand
GGCCTTAACTACCTTTGATACGCCTTTTACAAGGTTTTTATAGCAAAATTCAAACGCGCGGTTTATATAAAACTGAAGCACAAAAAGCCTGTAGATAAGCTTAACCCGCTTAACTTTAAAGCTTTTTGCCCCGTAAATGTGCCACATCAAATAAATCATAAGCCCGGAGAGCACAAACATCGTAATTTCAAGGTCCGGGTGCCTTATGAGGTAAAATTTCTGTCTTAAAATGTAGATATATCTTTGAAAATCGGGGGCCATAAAACCGCCCAAAAAGGCCGTAAAGAAGGCAAGAACACCTGCCGGTACGAACATAAAAAGGTCAATACCATCATAAAACCTGCTTTTTGGAAGGTCAAAATCGGCTGAAAAGTCGTATGCGCCTTTATATCTGCCCTCAAAGATGAGAAAATAAGCTCTGAAAAGGTAGAGTATGGTTAAAATCCCCGTAAGTGCTGAAAGCCCGAGGAAAACCCACTGTCCTGTGTCATAAAGATGGGTTAAAATCATCTCTTTTGTGTAAAAGCCGCTGAAGAAAACGCCCGAAATTGAGAGTGCGCCTAAAAGCCAGCCCACGGCAAGAGTGGGCATAAATTCCCTAAGCCCCCCTAAAAACCTGATATTCCTTGTGAGTGTTTTGTTTATGATTATTCCTGCGATTAAAAACAGCATCGCTTTTGCAATTCCGTGCATCCCAAGGCAGAAAATGCTTCCCGTATAAGCTCCGCAGCCAAGAGCTGCAAGCATCAAGCCGGTTTGAGAAGAAGTTGAAAAAGCAAGGATTTTTTTAATATCACTTTGTGTAATCGCAACAAGAGCGCAGGATAGCGCCGTTATGATTCCCACAATTGAAATTGTCTTCAAAATAAACGGAGATAAAATCAGCGCAGGATATACCCGAATTAAAAGATATACGCCGGCTGTGACGATTGTTGCCCCGTGAAATAAAGCATTAACAGGGGTTGGCGCTTCTGTTGCATCTGAAAGCCAAACCTGGAAAGGAATTTGGGCAGATTTTACAAAAGCCCCGATTGAAAGCAGCAGGCAAATCCCCGCATAGAGGAAGGCTCCAAGCTGTGCATAAGCCAAAAACCCCCATGAATTCACATCATTCAGGCTTAATAAGGGGTATAAAACCGTGTTGTGGTCGTTCATGGCATAGCTTGCAAAACCGATAAGCGCACTAAACAGAGCAAAATCACCTATTTTTCCTATTAAAAATATTTTCCTTGCTGCGTTTGAGGCATCGGGTTTTTTGTAATGAAACCCTGTAAGCAGGTATCCAAAAAGCCCTAAAAGCTCCCAGAATATGAAGAATTGGATTAAATTTGTGCTTAAAATAAGCCCCGTCATTGAAAAAATAAGGAGGTTTAAAAAAGTGTAATACCTGTCAAAACCGCCCGTGGCACCTTCTGTGTGTTCTTCGTTTTTCATATATTTATAAGAAAAAACCTGGGTGCAAATCGCTATAATGTAGAGTATTAAAAGCATAAAGGCAGCTATATTGTCCAAAAACACGCCAAAATGCACCTTGAAGGCACCTGCATTTAAAAACAAAATATTGGCTTCAAAAGTTTCCCCGGGCATATTTATCAGCCTGTGAATACAAACAAGGGTCAAAAGAAGGGAATGACCTTTTGCAAAAAGCGACAGTGCAAGGGTTATTCGCCTTTTTGGGATAGAAATGCAGCTGCTTGGCACGCAAATGAACAAAACCGCAAAAAGTGGCAATATTAAAAGCATCCAGAGGTTTTGAATAATATCCATAGTCTATAACCCGCTTTCGTTCTCTAAATCTTTATCTGTTGGGCAATCTGCCGATTTTAACACACAAAGAGGCGCAGTTTCGGCATTTTTAAATTTGAAAAATACAGCACAGATGAGCCCCAAAAACGCCGCCGCGTTAATCACCGATATTACAGTGATAATAAGGGCTGCAGCCTGTCCTTCCGGCATTGAAAATGTGAAGTTTAAATTTTGTATTGGGGCAAAACTGCTTGCAAGAGTGCTTTCTGTGGCTTTAATGGTGCCGATTGGCGCATTTTCGTTGGAAAGAAAGGTATTTGCGGCAGCAAAATTTATGCAGACCGAATTCAGCATAAACTCAAGCCCGATAAGGGTTTTAATCAAATTTTTGCTTGTAATTACAATAATAATTCCGATTATAAAAATTATAAGCCCCAAAATCAGATAGTGGCAGAGTCCCGGCTCCAAAAGGCCCTGAATTTGGCTTTGCATCAGGTTTTGCGGAGTTCCAGGGTTTGAATTTTGAAACAATGCATTAATATTTGAAAAAATTTCTTCAAACATATTAAATCCCCTCTTTCCTTGTGCCACCTTGGTTTTCAGGGGCTTTAACGAGCCTTGTTGCTCTGAATTTATTTATTTTATTAATAAGAATGGCTGAAATCCCGATTATGACTGCAAATAACAAAATTCCCGCAAGCTCAAAACTTAAAGCGTTATTTTTATATAAAACTTCCGCAAATTCTTGTATCGTGTGCCCCAGAGGAGTTTTCAGCCCGCCAAAACCGTATAAAATAAACGGTATTATAATTATTGCAAATAAAACCCCGACAACTGGCGCAGCTATTGCTTTCAGGCTTGTTTTTTCCGGTTTTTTATCTTGCGCCCCGTCGTTTGAGACCATAACTGCAAACAGCATCAGGACGCCTATTCCGCCGGATATTAAAAAAAGCTGTGCCACCCCAAGATATGGCGCGCGGAGCAGAAAATAGAGCCCCGACATCCCAAAAAACAGTACCATAGCGCTAATTACAGCATTCATTATGTTTTTTTGAAACAGGCAAAAAACGGCTGAAACTGCGCAAATTAGGCTTAAAATATAGAAAATTACGGTGTGTATGGTGTCCATTCCGCCTC
>CANSKM010000214.1 GCA_947647475.1 uncultured bacterium | reverse complement strand
GTATCAAGCCCGGCATTTTTTGCAATGGCGCGGATTTCATCCTTTGTAAAATCCCCGAGCGGGAAAAGAATATTTTGAAGCTGTTCCTGTTTTAGACGATATAAAAAATAAGACTGGTCTTTTTTCAGGTCTCGCGCCCTTTTTAAAAGAAGCCTGGCGCCCGGGTTTGCGGATACTTCAAGCCTTGCATAGTGCCCTGTTGCAAATTTATCAAATTCAAGTCCGCTTTTTCTTGCAAGGTATGGCAAAACACCAAATTTCACAAGCGCATTACAGCGTACACAAGGGTTTGGGGTCCTTCCGCCAAGATATTCTTCCTTGAAATTTTTCAAAACTATTTCTTCGTAATCATCCGCACAATCAAAGACATAGTATGGAATATCAAGCTTTTTTGCAATTTCTTGTGCAGCCTCAATATCTTCTTTTTCATCCGGCCCATAACATGCCCCATGGGTACATTTTGGCACTAAAGCCTCTGCTTTAAAACCCGGACGCTCCCGCCAGATAGACATTGTAGCCCCAATTACACTATAGCCTTTTTCTTTTAAAATGAGCGCCACAACGGAAGAATCTACCCCGCCGGAGAGCCCGACAAGAACCTTCATATTTTAACCCCCGCCAACAAAACCCACAAGCTCAATAACATCGCCCTCTTTAATTTCTTCTTTGTCATAGTCTTCTTTTGGGATGATTTTAAGGTTTTTTTCAATGACAAACATTCTGCCTGTCACCTTTCTTTCCAAAACAAAATCCGACACGGTTTTAGAATTTTGAAGTTCAACTTCTTTACCATTTACGGTTATTTTCATAGTGTTTATATCTCCCATAAATTTTTTGCCATACCTAAACATAGCATGGATATTAAAACATAGAAACAAGAATTAGTCAAAAAAGGTTGACAAAAAAATTTGTTCCTGATAAAAAATAAATACAAAGACAAATTTTAGAAAAAATAAAAATGAAAAACCAAATCCAAAAATTTCATATCTGTTGCTGTAAGTGCTGTTAAAACAGGGGCTTACTTTTTTCTCACAACAGTATGGAAATTTTTAAGTTCTTGTTCTTTTGCAAAGATGTTTTAGATTGAGAACTTTTTAGAGATTGGAAAACAAAATGATTAACAACATAAAAAATATTGTCGACACTAACAACACATTAAAAACCAAGTCTGCCACTACTTTCAAGGGCATGTCAATGTCGCCTGTTTCAAAGGCACTTTATACTTTAAGCAACAACGATATGCTAAACGCCTCTTTTGTAGATATTTTTGCAATGGACACGCCAAGAACCATTGTCGAAACTAAACACAGGGGCAAGGAAGCGGGCATCGAAATGGGCTTTCGGGAATACACCGGCACATTTATCGCGGAATTTTCAGCAGCCCTCTTCGCATTTATCACATCTAAAATATTTTCAAAAACATACAAACCCGAAATCAAGGTAAATTCAGGCTCTTGGGCAACAAATAATTCCCTTGATGTTTTTCAAAATATTTATAAAAATTCAAACCGGACGCCGGAAGGCTTTGTATCAGATACTTTGGGTGCAATTTCAGGCATAGTGGGCAAAAATACAAAAGCACTTGCTAATGTTGAGAAAACAAAACTTCAACCCGTGCAAAATGCACTTGTAGATTTAATTACAAACAAAAATTTAGACAAAAAAGCCTCAAAAAACCTTATGGAAAAAGCCCAAACAGGAATTGTAGAACTTTTAGGAGCAGATAATAACATCATTGTGGCTTCAGGCGGCAAAAAGCTCACTGCAAGCCTGACACACACGCTGCGTGATGCTGTTGACCTTGGAAAAAACGTATTTTTTAAAGAAGGCACACAGAATAGCGAAGCAGTGATTTCAAAGCTCAAAACCCTGAATAAATCCAGAATAGCCCTTGCAATCCCTGCTTCCATGGCTCTTGCAATCACAAACCAGTATATTAACAGGCAATTGACCAAGAAAAGAACGGGAATTGACAATTTTGTGGGCGAAAACAATTACAGTGAAAACGTTCAAGCCAAAAACGAAAGCAAAAAAGAAAAGGGGCTATTGGCTAAAAAAGCGCTCTCTGCTGGCGTTTTTCTTGGAATGCTCACAAAAGTTATGGGGATTAAAAAGCCGTCAGATTTTATAAACAAACTTGAATTTGACGGACCTGCAACAGGCGGAAACGCAATCAAAACAATATATGGCACCTTAATTTTAGGACGAATTTTTGCTTCAAAAGATTCAACCGAGCTTCGCGAAACAACCGTGCGCGATTATCTTGGATTTTTAAACTGGCTTGTTTTAGGTGGCTTTGTTTCAAAGGGCGCAGCACAGATTATGGACCCGAAACAAAAAGAGCTTTTCAACATTACAAAAAGCGGAAATGGCCTTGGACACTGGCTTAAAGACGTGCAGTTAAAATCGCAGAAGGAAATTATCGCGCAAGGAGGAAGCGTTGCAAAAAATCTCTTTAAATTAAACTTGGCACAGATGATAGGAATTGGCTACAGCGCTCTGATGCTCGGGGTTTTGCTTCCAAAATTAAACATCCAAATGACAAGGCACGGTAAAAAAGCGGATAGCAACACTCAAAAAGCAGCAACAAATACGAATTCGGCAGTTCAAAACCTTGAAAAAACAATCACTGTGCCAGTTTCAGTACAGCCTTTGACATTCAGGGCAATGAAACTTGAAGATTTTTTAAATGAAGCAAAAATAAATTCAACAAAGCTTCAAAAATAGCCGCCAAAGCATTTTTGTGGTAGAATTAAAATATTTGATATACACAAAGAAAGCATTAGGAGGCCTGAAAAATGAAAAATGAGCTCACAGAAAGCCTTGAAAAATATCTTCTTGCAATTTATGAAATTACAAACGTAAACAAAGCAGCAAGGGTGAAAGATGTGTCAAATTATTTGAATATAGGAGGGCCTGCAA
>CANSKM010000213.1 GCA_947647475.1 uncultured bacterium | reverse complement strand
ACCTATGAAGGCATGGTGTCTGACATCAAAAAAATGGCCGAAATCTGCAACAGGCATAATGTTCCTTTAATTGTGGATGAGGCACACGGAAGCCTTTGGAACTATAGCGATGAATTGCCAACAAGTGCCTTGGAGCTTGGCGCAGATGCTGTTGTGCATTCTTTGCACAAAACGGGCGGCTCTATGACCCAAAGCTCAATGCTTCATATAGCTAAAAACTCAAAACTTGATGTTCATAAAATTGAGCATGCCTTAAAACTTTTGCACACAACAAGCCCCTCAATCCTTCTTCTTGCAAGCCTTGATGCCGCAAGGGCGCATTTAGGCTCATACGAAGGCCAAAGGCTTATAAAAAATGCGATTGAAAATGCAAAATATTTCAGACGCGAAGCAAAAAACATCAAAAACCTCTCCGTTCTTGGGGAAGAGGATAATGTTAAATTTGATGTGACAAAGATTTTCATCAAAATGAAGGGCCTCAGCGGAAAAAGGCTTGAAACCATTTTGGAATTAGATTTTAACATTGAAATCGAATCGGCATCCGATGAAGGGGTTTTAATTTTATCAAACATCGGAAACACAAGGGCTGAGTTTGAATATTTAATCCGCGCGCTTTCTGAAATTTCAAGGCGCGAATACCCTGATATTTGCCACCTTGAGGGGAAAAAATATATGCCTCTTATGGCGCCTGTGACCGTTATGAGCCCAAGAGAAGCCTATTTTGCACCTAAAAAGCTTGTTAATATTAAAGATGCGATAGGAAAAATTTCAGCAGAGGTCATTGCCCTTTGCCCACCGGGGATTTCGGTTCTTTTGCCGGGGGAAATTATCTGCAAGGAGCATCTTCCCTATCTTTCAGACTACTCTGAAATTGAAGTTATTGATGAATAGTGTTTTTTAATATCCTTGCAAGTCTCTAATTGCCATAGGAATATGGTTTAGAAGGTTTGAAGCCAAAACGCCGTATTCTGTGAGCGAATTTGAAGCAAGTTCGCCCGCTTTCCCGTGAAGATAGGCAGCTAAAAGCGTTGCATCCAAAAGTTTTAACCCTTGCGCCAAAAAGCCTGCAATCATGCCCGTTAAGACATCCCCGCTTCCTCCTTTTGCAAGCGCAGAGTTCCCTGTGGGGTTTATGTAGGCCACATTGTCCATTGGCGCTGCGATTACGGTTTCTTTGCCCTTTAAAAGCACGATGCAGTTTAGATAATCAGCCGCGCTTGATGCTGCTTTTACCCTATCTTCCTGAATTTCAGCCACATCCATATCCATAATTCTGGATAATTCCAAAGGGTGTGGCGTTAAAACGGAATTTGCAGGAATTGGCATATTATCGGTGCTTGCAAGCGCATTAATCGCATCCGCATCGATTACAAAGGGCTTTTCGGATTTCAATTGGTCTTTTAAAAATTTCAGCGTGAAATCCCTTGCGCCGCGCTCCATTGAAAGCCCGCAGCCGATTGAAACAACCTTATATTTTGAAATGTCTTTTAAAATTTTTACACCTTCTTTTGGAATTGTGCATTTTTCGCCGGAGCCCAAATGTTTAAAGGTTATATCGGGCGTAGAAGCCGCAACCGTTGCAAGCGTTGTGTTTTCACCAGCAAGGCAGACAAGCCCGGCACCCACTTTTAAGGCCGAAACTGAGCTTAAATAAGCAGCACCTGTGTATGAGATGCACCCTGCGATGTTTAAAACCGTGCCGTATGTGCCTTTGTTTGAGTTTGAATATCGAATAGGCAAAAGGTTTCTCACAAAATCCTTTTCAAGGGTTACGGTTTCTCTTTTTATTTCTTCAATTTCTTTTTTCTTTAAAAACATTTTTTCTCCAAATTTTATGGGCTGTTCTCTTGTGTTTTTGCTTGTGCTGTGTGTGTTTTGCCTAATACCGTGCGGACCTGACTTTTTTTATGGTTTTATTCCGCCAAACTGCCTTATTGCTTCATACGCGCCGATTGCAATGCTGTTTGAAAGGTTTAGGCTCCTTGTGCCGTCGTTCATAGGAATTGTGACACAATTTTTATTATATTTTGCTAAAATCTCTTCCGGCAACCCTCTTGTTTCGGGTCCGAAGATTAAAAAATCTCCCTCTTTAAATTGAACATCGGTGTAAAGTTTGTTGGTTTTTGTTGTAAAGAAGTAAAACCTGGATTCTTGGGCGCTTTGAACCTTTTTGCTATCGATAGGCGTGCTGCAATTTTTTGCGAACATATTTTCAAACTCTTCAAAGTCAATTATATGCTCAATTTCGACCTTGTCCCAATAATCAAGCCCGGAGCGCTTTAAATATTTGTCGTTCATTGAAAACCCTAGCCGCCCGATTAAATAAAGCTTTGCGTTTGTGCAGGCGCAAAGCCTCGCCACATTCCCCGTGTTTTGTGGGATTTCAGGTTCAAACATTACGATATTCAAATATTTACTGCCGTCATTTCGTTTCATAGCGCGTGTTTTGGACTCCCGAACATTAAATTCAAAACTAGTCTTTTAAAAATCTTTTTGATTCAAATATTACGGGCAAACCCCTTAAAACACAGAATGCAACTGCAATGTAAGTGCAAATAACGCCTATAACATAGATTGTGTGGTCAAATTGCGTTCCGATGTGCCCTGCAATTAAGAATACGAAGGCAACTGCCTTGCAAACGGCGTATGTAAACCTTGAAAAGTTTGAAGCCACGATGAATTTGGCGATTTTTCCCTGCATCATTGTTTTTTCGCCAAACGGTGTAAACCCTTTTTCTAAGGCTAAAGACCTTAAAGAATCGGTTATAATGCCACGGGTGAGTACGATGACAGGAACAATTACGCTAATCCAACCGAGCGCTGAAAAACAAATCCAGTAAAGGTTTTCAACGATTCTATCGCCCATAATGTCTAAAACCGCACCAAGCTTTGATGTTTCGTTAAATTTCCTTGCAACATACCCGTCAAGCC
>CANSKM010000212.1 GCA_947647475.1 uncultured bacterium | reverse complement strand
CTCAAAATACAAAATTGAAATGGAATATAAAAATTTTCTGGACAATATGAAGGCGCAAAAACTTGCAAATGCCAAAAATATTGAAACAGATGTTTACAATATGTAATTTTAAAGTAGTTTAAAGGGGTTAAAAGATGGATTCTTCAACAGTTCAGACAGGTTTAGTGGTATTAATTTACACAACGGCAATTTTGTTAACATTAATTACAATTTTCTTAATAAAATTAATATACACATCTACAAAGCTTGCAAAGACACTGTCTTTGACCTCCGAAATGATTAACAAAGAGCTGGAACCCACTCTGCAAGAGCTTAAAGAGACTTTGGGTTCAATTAATTCAATTGCAAAAAACGCTGATAGCCAGATTTCAAAGGTTAAAGGCGCTTTTGAAAATTTCATGTGCGTACCTTTTCGGGTAGGCCAAAAAATGCGCGGGCTCTTTGAGGGCCTGAGAGAAGGGCTTTCAGCCGGCATTAAATTATTTAGAAAATAAAAGAAAGGAAATAAAATTATGTCAGTAGGAAAATTTGTAACAGGTTTTGTGGTTGGCGGCATTGTTGGCGCTGTGATTGGCGTTTTGCTTGCTCCGCAATCCGGCGAAGAAACTCGCGAACAGATTTCAAAAACAACCAAAGATGCGATGAATAAAGCCTCTTACGCTGTTAAAGAAATTCAGGAAAAGGCTGATGATATGGTTTCAGAAGTTCAGAAAAAAGGCGAAGAAATCATCGACAGAATTCAAGGCCTAATTAACAAACAAAAAGAAGGTCAAGCATAATTTTTTAAAAGTGTTTAAACCTTTAAATTAATTTAAAATACCCCTGAAATTCGGTTTTTTGTAACGAAAGCGGGGGTATTTTTTTACACTTCTTGCCCTATAAGGGTTTTCACGTTTTTTTCGTGCAGAAGCTTTGAAAAGCTTTATGTCGTTGGGTTTCAAAGGATTTAACAGAGAAAATTTTTACAACGAAAGTTTTTAAAAGCCTGCAAAGACGCTTAGCAGAAGACTTTCCCTGTTTCAAACGCGTTAAAAACGTCTTAACAAAACTTTACAATCTGTTTTTGGGCTCACTGCAGGAGTTTTAGCGTTTTCAAAACGTTGAATTAACCTCTATCATAGCGTTACAGGTTGTTTGAAATCTCTTCTTTACTTATCCCTGCTGCTTTTGCCATGTCCGAAAGGAGCTCAAGCGCGAGGGCGGGCCTTAAACGCCCTTTGTCCAAAAATTTTAAAATTATTTTAACGCCATTTAGATTGACAGAAAGGCTCCTTGTCAAGTATAGTATGACTTTTGCACGTTGTAAGTCAACTTCAGTATAGCCGCGCCTATTGGTATCACTGCGCTTTGGGGCCAAAAGCCCCTCTCTGTCGTAAATTCTTAGCGTCTGGATTGAGACCCCTAATTTCAACGCTAATTCGCCGATTTTGTATAATTTTTCACCCTCGGCTCCGGTTTCGTTTTTTTGAACCGACTTTTCATCCTAACATTCCAAATATCCCCCGGCACAAGGATTTCAGAGGTTTTTGCATAAACAAGCCCGTCCACATCGGGCGCATCTTTATAACTTCTTAAAACTGCCGTACCATCATCTCTAACCTGTTCCACAATGCACGGTATCTCTTGCCCTACAAGGCTTTCATTGATTTTGTTTGAAATTTCTTTTTGGAGTTTTAAAATCTTGTTTTTCCTTGCTTTCTTTACACTTGAGCGGATTTGCGGCTTTAGGCCATAAGCATAAGTTCCTTTTTCCTTTGAAAACTCGAAAACGCCTAATCTGTCAAACTTTGCAGCTTTTACAAAGTCAAAAAGGTGGTTAAAATGCTCTTCTTCCTCGGTCGGATATCCTGTAATCAGCGTGGTTCTAATGCAAACGCCTTTTATTTTTTTTCTCAATTTTTGAATAAACGCCAAAACATCAATCACAGGGCGGCGCATGGCTTTTAAAATCGCCGGATGTGAGTGCTGAAGCGGGATATCGACATATTTTACAACCTTCTCAAGCCGCGAAATCGCATCAATAAGTTCATCATTAAAATTAGTCGGATATGTGTACAAAACCCTTATCCAGCTTAGGTTTTCAATTTTATTCAGCTCCTCTAAAAGCTTTGATAACATCGGTTTTTTGTATAAATCAATCCCATAGCTTGATGTGTCTTGTGCAATGAGAATAATTTCCGAAACCCCTTTATTTGCAAGGGTTTTAGCCTCTTCTATAATAGCTTCCATCGGCCTTGAAACATAAGGGCCGCGCAATTTCGGTATAACGCAGTAGCCACAGGCATAATCACACCCTTCGGCAATTTTTATATAAGAGCTTGAACCAACTGTAATCTGCAGCCTGTCAAGGTTTTCAGGATATTTGCACACAGGATTTTTTGAAACAAAGAAATCACACTCGGCATTTTCCTTTCCCCGCAGGGCTTTAGAAGGTTTTTTGGCATTTTCAATCAATTCCGCAATTTTTTCAATATCGGAAGTCCCCAAAAAGCCAATAGCCTCCGGTATCAAGGCTTTTAGCTCCTCTCCATGCTTTTGCGGAAGGCAGCCTGTGATTATAACCTTTTTTCCCGCAGCAATCATATCAAAAATGCTCGAAACGCTCTCCTTTTCTGCATCATAGATAAATGAGCATGTGTTTATCACAACAAATTCCGCATCTTTTTCATAAGGATCAAGCGTAATTTTATACCCCTTTTTTTGAAGGGCACCTGCCATAAGCTCAGTATCCACAAGGTTTTTGGCACACCCATGGTGAACAATTGCAACACATTCTTTTTTACGGTTTGGCATCAGTTTTCCTTTCAAAAATATGCATTATAAAGGGGTTTGAGGATTTTTCATTGCTGAATGAAAATTTCAATTTGTAAATATTATTTAAAGCAAGGCAAAGGTTTTGCCCATAATCCCTGCAAATATAGGTATAGCCGTATTC
>CANSKM010000211.1 GCA_947647475.1 uncultured bacterium | reverse complement strand
GGGTTTGATAATTCAAAATTTTACAACGACCTTGAAGAGAGGGGCTTTGTTGTATATAAAGATATAGAGAGTAATTACAGCAAAACTGTGGTCTCTATTTCTTCTTTTTTGAATTTTTCTTATGTTGAAGACTTGCCGCACAAAACCCCTGCCGAGGCCGTTAGCAATGCAAAAATATTCAATATTGCAAAACAGGCCGGGTATAAAATTTATTATCTAAATTCCTGGCCGCTTGATTTTCATATACATAATGGTGTTATAGATAAAGTTTATGAATCTACCAGGGGCACAAATGCCAGCATATTAAAGTTTTTCCTTGGGGAGAGTATAGTTTCAAATATAATTTTTAACAAAGGGGTTTCTTTTGGAAATATTCTGCCTGCATTGAATGTTGTGGATTTTCTTATAAGCGGCGACACGGAAGGCGGTAACCGGCTGGTTTTTGCGCATTTATTGATGCCGCACCCTCCATATCTTTATGATGAGTTTGGCAATGAAACCAAATCCGGAGTTTTTGATATACCAATACCTGACGGGACAAGGCTGAATACGGACGGCTACCTTGGGTTTTTAAAGTTTACCAACGCAAAGGTGTTAGAAATTGTAGATAAATTGTTTGCAAAAAAAGGCGAAAAGCCTGTAATTATTGTTATGGGAGACCATGGGCCCAGAATGGTTGAATATTTATATGCCCATGAAAAACACATAGATGAAATTGAAAAGAATTATAAATATTGTTTTAACACCTTTCTTGCCTACTATAATCCTGATTTAGAGCCTGCGCGCCGCAAGGATGTGAAAAGCCTTATAAATTTTTCGATTAATTTTGTAAATGAAAATTTTGGCATGAATTTTAAGAATGTCGAAGACAAACATTTTTATATAATGGGCACTGCCGCAACATTTCAAAAGGCAAAAATTTTGAAAGCAAACTATTAATTTTTTTAACGGGGCATGGTTTTTTTGGCATAAAAAAAACTCCAAAAATGGGAGTAAATCTTTAATAGGAAGGGAAGGTTAGGAAGTTAGGTTTTGTGTGGAAAAATCGTGTTTATTAAATGTTTGCTTAGATGCGTGTTTTAGTTTTGAGTTTCGTTTGTTATCTCTTACATATATATAAAGTATATACAAAGTATAAAATTGCAGAGTTTGTTTTATTTGTTACAAAACTTTACATAGCTTCTTAAATATAAAAAATGCTTAAAGTATATAATTTTTAAAACCGGGCCTGCAACACAATCAGAAGCTTTAAGTTCACCTTTTATTGCTCGCAAACTCAACCCTGCCTCAAGCTAAGGAGGCAGGGTCTCAAACATACTCGCTTTATATGTTCACTAAAACCTTCTAAGATTGCTTATGCTAACGGTTTTACAATTATATACTTTAAGCATTTTCGATGAGCTTTGACATTACTAAAGCTTTAAATTTTTAACAAATTCTATAGCCTCGTCCCTTGTCTTCACGCTGCCTGCAATTTGCACCTCTTTAAGTTCGTTTATAATCACCCCAAGCTTTGGTGTTGCCTGAATTTGAAGAATTTCCATAATTTCCCTGCCGTCTAAAAGCTTTGGCAGCTCCTTCAAGCTTTCTTTGATGTCCTCATAATACCCAAGCAATTTTTCCAAATTATCAAGATTATTTTGAACCATAGTGTCTGAAACAGCCTCGCCCCTCGCTGAAAGCCTGTCTGCGCGCGCAAGCTCGATTAAATCTTCGACATCCGGGTGAATTTTCCTTATAAACCGCGCCATCGCTTTGTTTGAGGCCCCATCGGGTGTTGCCATTAAAGATGAAGGGTAAATATGGTTTTTCACCATTTTTGCAACATATTCAATCTGTTTTTTTGAAAATTTAAGCCCTGAAAGTTCTTGCCGTACAAGCTTTTCGCCCTTTTCATCATGCCCTATAAACCTATGCCGTCCCGTGTCAGGCTCAATCGTCCAGCAGAGAGGCTTTCCAATATCATGGTAAAACGCGGCAAGCCTTAAAAGCGCCTTGTTGCTTCTTATGTGCCTAACAGTTTCGATTGAATGATGCACTAAATCCAGGTGGTGGTGTGTGTTTGGGGGGATTTTTTTAATATTTTGAATAAAAGGAAAAACAATTTCCAAAAAACCCGCATCATGCATATTTAAAAGGGTTTTGGGCAAGCTTTTCCCTTCAAACATCTTTAAAATTTCCTGGTTTATGCGCTCTCTTGCAACCATATCAAGGGTTTTACCGTTTTTTTGAACGTATTCTAAAATTTCATCGTCTATCCTAAACCCAAGCTGTGCTTGAAACCTGAACGCACGAAGCATCCTTAAAGGGTCATCTTCAAGGTTTTTAAGCTCCGGGGTTCTTATAATCCTGTCCGTGATATCTCTAAACCCGCCGTTTTTGTCGTAAAATTCACCTTTTTTAAGGTCATAAAAAATAGAATTAACCGTAAAATCGCGCCTTTGAATATCATCATCCACACTGTTGTTCAGGCCCTGTGCGATATCTGCGTAATTTTCCCCTAAAACCACTCGATAAATCTTGTTTTCGGGGTCCAGTTCCACAAAGGCAGCACCAAGGCTGTCGGCAATTTTCCTTGCAACAGTTTCTGTGTCGGTGTTAAAAAGGACGATGTCTTTGTCCTTGGAAACCGTGTTAAAAACGGCTAAATCCCTGATGTAGCCCCCAACAAGGAAGGCCCTTTCATCGTTTTTTAAAAGCGGCAGTAAAACCTTTTTTATAAGGTTTAAAAAATCGTCTTTTTCTATAGCGTTTTTAATCAATTGTTTCAAGCTAAAAACCCCTCACTGTATAGATTAAGCGCCATAATTACATTTGAAACCCCTGCAGTCACCGCATTTGGCGCCTTGAAAATTAAATTTCCGAGAGTTACCATTTTGTAGCCTTTTTCTTTAAAAAATTCAAACTCTTTTTCCGAAAAACCGCCCTCAGGGCCCACGACAACAAGAATATCTCCGCTTATA
>CANSKM010000210.1 GCA_947647475.1 uncultured bacterium | reverse complement strand
CTGCCCGATGTTTTGGATGAAATAGAAGAAGAGCTTTCCGAATTTTTAAGTTCAAAAAAAGCTGCTGGAAGCGTGGAAAGGCAGAGTTTCAAAGGGAAAAACCCGATAAAAAAAGAAAAAGCTTTAAAAATTCAGGTGCAAAGCATTGAATATAAAGGCTTTGAGATATTTATCGGCAAAAACAACAAACAAAACGATTATTTGATTAAAAAAGTTTCAAGCCCCGAAGACATTTGGTTCCACGGGAAAGATTGCCCCTCATCACACGTTTTTGTAAAAACGGAAAACGGCAAAAAGCAAGTGCCGGATGAGGTTTTATTGTTTGCGTGTAAATTGGTGAAGGAAAATTCGCCGATGAAAAATTCTTCTAAGGCTTCAATAATTTACACCAAAAGAAAATTTATAAAACGCCCGCCCGATACGCATTTAGGGTATGTCACATACAGAGAAGAGCAGGAAATTGTGGTGTAAGAGTGTATAAAAAATGCGGGCGCAGAAACTTTTAAAGATAATTGTGTAAAAATTTCTTTTTGTAATAAAATTAAGGAAAAAGAGAAAAATAAGGATTATGAGGAATTATGCAGGTTTCACTGGAATGGCTTAATGAATATGTTGATTTATCTGATATAAGCGCGGAGCAAATTGCCCACAGCCTTACTATGAGCGGCTTAGAAGTTGAAGAAGTTGAACACAAAAAACCGAATTTTACAAATATAATCACAGCTAAAATTGAAAAAATCGACAATCACCCGAATGCCGATAAACTCCACCTTGTGACGGTGAACACCGGAAATGCCGTGAAAACCGTTGTTTGCGGCGCGCAAAATATTAAAGAAGGCCAAATAATTCCTTATGCAAGCGTTGGTTCAAAGGTTTTTTCAAGAAAAACCGGCGAAATTTTTGAACTTACCCCTGCTGTCATCCGCGGGGTTGAATCTCAAGGTATGCTTTGCTCTCAGGATGAACTTGGGCTTGAAGGTATGCAAAAAGAAGACGGCATCTTGATTTTAAATAACCCTGCGCTTCAAAATGCGCTCGGACTTAGTGAAATCAAGCTTGGCGAGCCTTTAGAAAAGATTTTAAATTTAAATGATGAAATAATTTTCCACCTTGCCCCCACTGCAAACAGAGGGGACCAAATGTCTGTAATTGGCGTTGCAAGGGAATTATCAGCTCTTTTTAACAGAAAACTGAAATTTTCTCCCCTCTCTGCCACAAAAGACACCACAACGGATAAATTCAAGGTTGAAATTTTAGACACTGAAGCTTGCAAATATTATTCCGTTGCACTTTTAAAAGACATTAAAATTAAGCCTGCACCGGATTTTATTCAAAGAAGGGTGACAGCGGCAGGCATGAGACCAATAAACAACGTTGTTGATATTACAAACTACGTTATGCTTGAATTAGGAACGCCTTTGCATGCTTTCGATTTTGATAAACTTGATAATTACCTTTGTGTTCGCTATGCAAAAGAAGGCGAAAAGCTTGTCACCATTGATGAAGTGGAAAGAAATTTAACAAATGAAACTGTCGTTATTGCAACAAGAGAAAAACCCGTCTGCATAGGAGGCGTTTTTGGCGGATATAACTCTGAAATCGACGATAATAGCAAAAATCTTGCGCTTGAAGCGGCGTTTTTCCCTGCGCACACAAACAGAAAATCCGCCCGCTCCATAGGCTACAGGTCTGAAGCAAGTGCCAGGTTTGAGCGCGGTGTTGATATTGAGCTTGTTCAAATGGGCTTAATGCAGGCTGTAAACCTTTTAATTAAATACGCAGATGCCAAATTTGAAGGCATGACAGAGTGCGGCAACAATAAAAAAGACGACATTGAAATCACTTTAAGGGGTTCAGAGATTAAAAGAATTTTAGGGATTGAAATTGAGCAGGCAAAATGCGTTGAAATCCTTGAAAATCTTGGGTTTGAGCTTTTAGGAAAAAATGAAATTGCTGCAAAATTTAAGGTTCCAAGCTACAGAACAAACGATGTTTACCGCGAAATCGATTTAATTGAAGAAGTGGCAAGGATTTCAGGCTATGATAACATTCCACCCACTTTGATGAGTATCTCCGAAGGCGCTACAATTACGCCCGAGCAAAGAACCTTAAAATCAATCAACGAGATGTTTTTAAACCTCGGCTTTGATGAAATCGTGACAAGTTCGCTTGTGGGTGAAAATCTCTACAAAGACTTTATGAATGAATTAAAGCCTGAAAATGCGGTTGTTGTAATGAATCCGCAAAGTGAAGATGCTACAACTCTTCGCCAGCAGCTGATGCCAAGCCTTTTGAACGTTGTAAAATTAAATTTTGATATGGCAAATAAAAACTTCAGATTTTATGAAATCGGAAAAACGTTTAAAAAAGTGGCAGAATCAACGGAAGATACTTCAGGTGTTGAAGAAAAAAGAAAACTTACAGGCTGCATCTTTGGAAACATAAATAATGAACTTTGGGACAAAAAAGGCGCGCCTGATTTTTACACGATGAAGGGTGTAATTGAAAATCTTTTTGATATTTTGGGCCTTGAAAAAAGGATTGTGTATTCTGAATTTAAGGAGGCTGAAAATTATAAGTTTATGCATCCTTATCAAACGGCATCCGTTGGCCTTTTAGGGAAAAACCTTGTAAATATCGGATATTTTGGGAAAATTCATCCTGTCTTGGCGGATAAAATGAAATTAAACCAGGATTTATTCGTGTTTGAAATTGATTTAGATGAAATTTTAGGCGCAATGCAGGCCCCGGGCGTTGTGAAATATAAAAAACTTCCGCAAACAACGCCCATTTCGCGCGATATCGCCTTTGTTGCGGATAAAACAATTACAAATGCCGATATTTTAAAAGCGATTAAAAAATTCAGTGACAAAAATATTTCAAAAGGTGCAAAAATCTTTGATATTTACGAAGGGGCAAACATTGAAGCGGGCAAAAGAAGCCTTGCCTACAGAATCACCCTTCAG
>CANSKM010000209.1 GCA_947647475.1 uncultured bacterium | reverse complement strand
GGATATTACCAGGCCCGCCGCGAAAATATCCGATTTAGAATAAAAGACGGAAGCATCTAATTTGTGCACACACTGAATGGCTCAGGGCTTGCTGTCGGAAGGACCTTGGCTGCAATTTGCGAAAACTTCCAAACAGAAAACGGCCACATTGTAATCCCTGAAGTACTTAGAAAATACACAGGGTTTGACATTATATAGCCCGCCAAACAACTTATATTACCAAAAATTGAGGGTCCAAACCGGGAGCCTCAATTTTTTATTCCTCTTCATCCTCGGTTTTTACAGGGTTTTTAAGGATTAGAGAATTATTTTTAAACGAAACATCGAGCGTATATTTATGCGCTTCTTTTGGGTTTTCTATGCCTAAAAGCTCAAGAAATGTCGGGCTTAAAGTAATCCCAACACTTGTTGCGCTAAGCTTTATAATTTTTCTCCTCATTCATAAATTATAACTTTTATTAATTTTTTACACTATTCTATTAAAATTTATAAAAAAATCTATATTTTAATGGTATATTAATTGTGATTTAATTATATAAAGGAGAAAGCCATGCAAAACCAAAAAAGCGCTCAAAAAGAGCTTAAAAGCCAAAAAGATTCAAAAGATGATACTATTTTTAACCTTAAAGACCAGCTTCTTGATATTGAAGAAGTCATTGCAAACCTGAAAACCTTAAATAGCCTTCTTACCTGTTTTGCAAACGAAAACTGCCCCGAAAGCGCGCTTATAGCAGAATTAATCTCAAAAGAACTTGAAAACGCACAAGAGATAATCCGAAGAAAATAGTTTTTGATATAATATTAAAAACAGGCTTTATAAAGGCTTTACAAGGCCCGATACAATATGGAGTTATTTTATGAGAAATTTGAGTTTTAAAACACCCGAAGAAGCGCTTGAATTCTTGCTTGAGGGAAATAAGAAATTTATCGAAGGCAACCCCGAAATTAAAAATTACTGCTTTGATTCAATGCTAAAAAGCCTTGAAGAGGGGCAAAAGCCCTATGCGATTGTCCTTGGCTGCTCCGATTCAAGAGTTGCGCCTGAAATCCTTTTCGATACAGGCCTTGGCGAACTTTTTTGCGTTAGAACGGCAGGAAACACAATCGGGCCAAACGTTTTAGAGAGCATTGAATATGCGGTAAAAAAACTTAAAATAAAACTCCTTATAATTTTAGGGCATCAGGATTGCGGCGTGATGAAATATGCAATGAGCGCGCCACTTTACAACGATTGTTTTGAAAATTTAATTTACCAGGTGCAATCGGTGAAGCATGAAAAAGGGCTACAGGACTATGATACGCTTGCAAAAGAATATTTAGAAGTATGCAAACACAGGCTTTTAGTGAAATCAAACATTGTAAAAGATGCATTTGAACGCGAGGGGCTAAAAATCGTAAAAGCCTATTTTGACATCAACTCCGGCCTTATAAATATAATTGAATAAAGCCTTTTGTGCCGGTTTTGTCTTTAAAAAACTTAAAGCTTAAAAAAGATAAAAACACCTAAAGTGAACTTATTTTAATCTTTTTTAGGCGTTTTTGAACTTCAAGCGCATTTGGCATGTTCTTTGTTAATAGGTCATAGAAAGCTTTTTGGTGGTTTTTATGGACAGTATGCGTAAGTTCATGCAACAAAACATAGTCAATAAATTCACTGCTCAAGGCCACAAGGTTTAAATTCAAATTTATATTATTCCTGTAAGAACAGCTTCCCCAGACGGTTTTCTGGTTTTTCACAAAAACTTTGCCATATTTAAACCCGAATTTTTTGGCTAAATATTCAAGCCTTTGAGGGAGAATTTTATGCGCAAGTTTTCGCCTTTCTTTAATGATATCAGCCCTTTTTGCCCCCGCCAGCGCGCTTTTTTGAACATTTTCTTTTATCCACCCCCTGTTTTTTAAGACAAATTCCCTTGCGCGCGAAAACGAGGCGCTTTTTGGAAGAGTGACCAAAACATCGCCCTTGGGGCGTGTTATTATCCTTATATTTTTTGAAAACGGATGTTTTTTATATTGAATTTTTATATTATCAAGCATCTCAACCCGCGTTGTGCTTCGCTTTTGGGCGGGCTTTACTGAGTTGCCAGAGCAAGAAGAGGATTTTTTATTAAAAATTAGTTCAAACAAATTCAATTTTATTCTTTGCCCCTAAAAATCCTTAAATGCCTTTGTGCGCCTTCGCCTTCGCTTGTTGAAGAAAGGTTATGCGCATCTACAAGGTCGTGCTGAAGTTTTCTTATGTGCTTTGGCTGCGGCTCAAGCTCAATTGTCTCAGCCCCTTCCATAACCTTTGCAATCGCTGCCTTTGCTTCATCCAGCGCAAGTTCCGCTTCATCCATATAGCCCGTATATTTGTGTTCATAAACCTGTTCCTGGGTCAAATGCAGCGCATCTTTTAAAACTTTTTGAATTTGAGACATGGAATTTGTGCGCACAAAATAAACAGGAAGCCTGTAATCGTTTGCAACGGCAAGCACCTTTGTTCCGCCTTTTGCAAAGTTTTTGTGGGCAATTACAAAATCCGCATCTTCAACGTTTCGAACAATTTCTGCGTTAATATCAAGCCTTTCAATGATTTTATCGACAATAGAGCGGCTCACGGCATATATGTAGATTTTTTTATGATTTTTCACATCATCCACATATTTTTGCCTGTTAAATGAAAAATTCAAAGGGCTGTTTGCGCTTCCTGCTTTGCTATCAAGCTCGTTTACCTTGTCCATAATCTTATTATCCGCACCTGCAGCAGGTTTTTCATCATAATTTTCATCAACCTTACGGATTTCAGGTGTTATGGGCCAGCCTCTTAAAATATAATCCACGGCTTCTGCGGTGTTTTTATAGACAGCAAGCGTGTTTCTATCGATAATTTCAATTACGATATCAAAAGTCGGTTGTTTTTCGCGCTCCAGCACCGTTTTTTGGCACCCTCTGTGTTTTGCCTCTTCATCCCCGAGGGTAACAGAGCTCACAC
>CANSKM010000208.1 GCA_947647475.1 uncultured bacterium | reverse complement strand
GTCATCAAAAGGTGAAAATGATGCAAAAGCTTCCTTTCTTCGTCGTTAAAAAGTTCTTTCGTGTTTATAAATTCGCCGTTTTCAAGGTGTGGCATAAGCCTTTCTATGATTGAATTTTCAAGAACCGCATCCTTATCCCCTGCCTTAACCTGTTTTGCGATACGCTTCAAGCGGTTTTCAAGGCTTGAAATATCGGCAAGCGCAAGTTCTGTGTTAATTGTTTCAATGTCATCAATCGGATCGATTTTGCCGTTCACATGGATTGTATTAGGATCGTCAAAGCAGCGCACCACCTGAATTATGGCATCAACTTCCCTGATATTGTGCAAAAACTGGTTTCCAAGCCCTTCTCCCTTGCTTGCGCCTTTTACAAGCCCTGCAATATCCACAAACTCAATCGCCGTAGGGATTACGGTATCGGTTTTAACCAAATCTTTAAGTTTGTAAAGCCTTTCATCCGGCACGGTTACAACGCCCACGTTCGGCTCAATCGTACAGAACGGGTAATTTGCGCTCTGCGCGTTGGCAGACAATGTCAGTGCGTTAAAAAGAGTTGATTTTCCGACGTTTGGAAGTCCTACTATTCCTGCTTTTAGCATATTTTGTTTTTCCTATTTCCTTTTGTTTGTCTTGTTTTAAAGCTCAAAACGACGCGTTGCATCAGCAGATTATATATCAGCCGTACAGTTTGGGCATTTTGTAGCTTTAATATTTATCGTTGAAAAGCATCTGGGGCAAGCTTTTGTATCAATTTCAGCCTGCGTTTCTTCCTTCTTTTCAACAGCTGCGCGAAGCTTGTTTATAAATTTGATGAGTAAAAATACGGCAAAAGCAACAAAAATAAAGCTTATAAGGGTATTTATAAAAAGCCCGTAATTTATCGTAACTGCCCCTGCAGCCTGTGCAGCCTCAAGGGAAGGGTATTTTACAATCTGACCGTCGTAATTCGGCAATGTAAAATAGAGGTTTGTAAAATCGACTCTGCCCATAATCCAGCCCATAGGCGGCATTATGATATCTTTTACCATAGAATCGACAATTTTTCCAAAGGCAGCACCAATAATGATACCGACAGCCATATCGATTACATTTCCTTTTATGGCAAAGGTTTTGAACTCATCAGTCCATTTTTTAACTTTTCCAATACCTTTATCAAGCCCTTTGTTGAGCATTTTACCTCCTTAAAAAAGCTTTTTTCAAGCCTCGCGGTTTTACCTTTGTTGATTTTACCATAAAAAAGAGGGGTGGCAAAATTTTTCATTCAGGATATTTATAAACTTACACATATTAAAAAAGGGAAAAGGAATGAGAATAAACGGAATATCAGGCCCTGCGGCATGCCCCCGTTTAAATTTCAAGGGAGCATATTTATTAAGCGGCACAAATACAGATATAAACAAAGCAGCAAAATATTTAAACCACGCAAAACAAGACTACACAAACATTTCATACAGAAAATTCGGCACAGAAACCTACAGCGCAAAGCTTACAAGCTATCTTTTCGTAACTACCGGAAAAGATGTTGATGTTTATAATAATTTTATACAAAACGAAAAACGCTTGGAACAAATAGGAAAGAAGGGCAAAGAATATTTACTGGATAATTCAGGTTATGAAGACGAGCTTTCAAGAAAAGACTTTGAAACTTTTGAAGAATATGAAGAGCACCAAAGGATGAGCGAGGGGCTCAACATTCTTAAAATCATTTCAGAAAAATGCAATTTTTCAAGCCCGATACACCATATTTCTGCAAAAAGGGCTTTGACTGCGATGAACGAAAAGAAATTTGATTTTAAAGAAGGAAAAATAATTAAGGACTAAGTTTTTAAAATAAGGAAATGCAAGCAAAAAGACCTCCTTGAATATCAAAGAGGTCTTTTTTTCAAGTCTATATGCGTTATTTGTGCTTCATAAGGCGCAAAGCCTTATTTTTACACATTAACAGGCTTTTTAGATTCAAGCTGAAGTGTCATTGTTGTAATGTCGCAAACTTCAGAAGGCCCAAAGTATTGAATAGCGCCCGGGAACACGTAGCAATCGGTTTTTGCCCATTTTTCACGGTTTGCTTCAAATGCTTTAAACACCGGCCCGTCAAGCTCTACAAGGGCTTTTTGGATAACAGGTTTCATTTTGCCGTGGCGTTTTTCCATATTCATCATCATTGTTAAGGGAACACCGCCTGCAACCCATTCTGCAGCGGGTTTTGTAAGGTTTTTCACTGAAGATAAATATCCTGTTAAGCCTGCTGAAATTAGAGCAAAAGCGTTGTACCCCAATGAATAGCAGTAATCAGCATCAAAGTTTGACGGCATAGCGCAGCGGCCTTCGTATCCAAAGAAGTGCGCCTGGTCTGAGAATTTGCCTGTATATTTGCCTTCAGACTTCATTTGAGCCAATTTTACCCTTACCATTTCAATTAAAAGCTTTTCTGTTTCAATCTTTGAAACCTGTACGTTACCGTGCGGGTCTCTATCCATCAATAATTGCGCTTTAATCATATCAGGAAGGCTTGAGAAAACTTTTGCATTTTCACTGTCAAGTTTTGAAGCGATAATTTGGTATTTATCAACGTTTTGAGCATTTGCAAAAGTTGCATCTTTTTCTAAAACGGCAAGAAGGTCGTTTAAGTTTTGAATCATAGTCTTCATTTCGGGGATAAATTCAATCAAACCTTCAGGGATAAGGGCAACACCGAAGTTTTTGCCTGCATTTCCACGTTCTGCCACAATATTTGCGATGTAATCAACAATGCTTTCCAAAGATTGTTTTTTTGCTTCAACTTCTTCTGAAATTAAGCAGATATTCGGTTGGGTTTGAAGAGCAACTTCAAGGCCAACGTGAGTTGCAGAGCGGCCCATTAATTTTACAAAGTGCCAATATTTTTTAGCGGAATTTGCATCCCTTTGGATGTTTCCGATTAATTCCGCATAAGTTTTTGTTGCGGTATCAAAACCGAATGAAATTTCGATTTGTTCGTTTTTCAAATCACCGTCAATT
>CANSKM010000207.1 GCA_947647475.1 uncultured bacterium | reverse complement strand
TCTTAGAACAAACGACAAAACAACATACCCTTGTTCTATGCGGATGCTGGAGCTTGGCAAAACGCCCGAAGAGATTTCAAAAGTTCCCGTGGAAACTTTAGCGAAGGCAATTTATCCTGTCGGGTTTTATCAAAACAAAGCAGAGCAAATTATCGCTCTTTCAAAAGAATTGGTTGAAAAATATAATTCAAAAGTGCCTGATGAAATTGAAGAACTGGTGAAATTTAAAGGGGTTGGGCGAAAAACTGCAAATTTAGTCTTAACAAAAGGGTTTAATAAGCCCGCAATTTGTGTTGATGTTCACGTTCACAGGATTTCAAACCGATTAGGGTATGTTGAGACAAAAAACCCCGAAGAGACGGAATTTGCGCTAAGGGAAAAACTTCCAAAGAAATATTGGATAGATTTTAACACCCTTCTTGTGACCCACGGGCAAAACATCTGTAAGCCCCAAAAGCCAAACTGCGCAAAATGTTCAATTGAAAAATATTGTAAGAAGAGGATTTAGAAGCTTTGGCTGTTTAGTTTTTAGAATCGGTTTTTGGGTTGTCATAAGGATGTGTGGCAAGGTGCATAGCTTTGTTGAACATATAAAGCGTCCAAAATAAAACTGCTATAAGAAATATTTGCACAATTATATCTATAGTTTTTTCCATTTTTTGTCTCCTTTACAATATACGGTTTGGTTAATTTCCGTAATTGTATCAAATAAGCTTTTTGCTATTATCGCTATAAAGAAACTGCCGGTAGTTATTAATATGTTTCTTAAAATAATGTGGTCATTTACAAAAGCCATTCCCACAGTTCCGCCGACAAGTATTGGCAAAAGATTAAGCAAAGATTGTCTTAGTGAAATAAGGTTTGTAACTTTTACTTTTGTTTCTTCATCCATATGTTGAGTATAGCATTGATAGTGTATATAGTCAAAATAAAAGGTTTATTTTTGCAAAAGAATTTATTTTTAGGTTTTAAAATAATACAGATAAATATCGGAGAACAATATTATGCAAATAAATCCTGTAAATTCAAATAACACAAGCTTTGGCACCCTTCATATCAGGCCGACTGCGACAAATAAACTCGCCTTGGAAAAATTTTATGCAAAAGCGCCGGAGGCAACGGCCGAACTTCTTTCTGAAATCGACAGAGAATCAGGAAATGAAGATGTTTATTTATCCACAAGCGTTTTTGACGGCGGAAATATTGATGTTGCTGTAATTGATAAAAAAGGCAATCTTTGCGCGGCAAAAAGTGTCGGTCTTGGAAGCCCCGAAAACATTAAAAGAAGCTTTGAAAAATTCATTTCAAGGTTTACAAGAAGGACTCTGATGCCAAAACCTGAAATGCCAAAAGAAAACAAAGATGTAAGCGCATTTTTAGAGCAATATAAATAAGAAGCAGAATTATAAACTGCTCTTTGTTAATA
The DNA here is from genome assembly GCA_947647475.1 of uncultured bacterium. Classification (GTDB taxonomy): domain Bacteria; phylum Cyanobacteriota; class Vampirovibrionia; order Gastranaerophilales; family Gastranaerophilaceae; genus MGBC122484. Next base: position 1,574 of record CANSKM010000207.1, on the reverse strand, counting down.
AATCTATGAAAAGCTCCATCAAGGGGCTTTTCCATTTGTTTTTATGATATGCGCACACGGCTGTTATGGTATCGTTTTTTATATCGGTTTCAATTTCAAAAAGCTCTTTTTGTTGAAGTTCATCTTCTACGGTAAACAAAGGAAGATAGGAAATTCCTAAATTGTTTGCCACAAGTTTTTTAATTGCGGGAATGCTTCGAATTTCAATTGTCCTTCCAAGGCTAATATCCTTCTTTTTTAAATAATTTTCAAAAATCTGCCTGAAAATGCAGTCGGGCTCATCTATTATAAAGGGTACATCAAGGTTTTGACCTCTTGTTTTAAAATCCGAAAATTGTTTTTTGGTTTCAAGAGATGCAACCAGCCTAAGCGGATATTTATCAATCTTATGCGCAATAAAAGAATTTCCAAGCAGCCTTGTGTCTTCATAAAAAACTCCCAAATCAAAGTTGTCTGCTAAAAGTTCCTCTTTTGTTCTTTGGCAATTCATTGAACTCAAATAAAGATGTGCATTTGGCGCCAGTTTCCTAAATTCTTTTACAATGACAGGCATTTTATAACACATAAAGCTATCCGCCGTTGCAACTCTTAAATCTCCCTTTAATGTTGCAATGTCTTTATTTGTGTACATCATTTTTTCAACAGAAAGCATCACCTCGTTTACGTGTGGCAAAAGGTTTTGCCCTGCTTTTGTTAAAACCATTTTTCTGCCAATTTTTTCAAATAACTTAACGGAAAGTTCTTCTTCAAGCTGTCTTATTTGAAATGTCACGGTAGATTGCGTATAGGATAATCTTTCTGCTGCTTTTGAAAAACTTCCCTCTTCCGTTATCGTCTTAAATGTTTTAAGATATTTTATTTCCATACTTCAAAATTTTTGAAATTAAAATTTAAATATTTCAATTTGATTAAACCATTTGGCATTGTTATTATAATTCAAAATGAAAGGAAAACAAGATGTCAGTGGAAGTTCTATTTTCGTTTTTGCCGTATGCCCTGGTGACAGCATACACTCCCGGGCCAAATAATATTCTTGCACTAAATGCAGTTACAAAATACGGCCTCAGGGGAAGCAAAAATATTGTTGTAGGAATAATTTCAGGCTTCTTTGCTGTTATGTTTTTTTGTGCGCTCGGGTGTTTTGTTTTAGGAAGGGTTTTGCCTTTTTTGACATCGGTTTTAAAGTATGTCGGTGCAATATATATTTTTTATCTCGGTTTGCAGATTTTAAAAACCAAACCAAATGAAGACAGTGTGGCAAACGGTTGCAGCTTTAAAACGGGCTTTGCGCTTCAATTTTTAAATGTAAAAATTATACTCTACGCCATTACCGTCTATAGTGCTTATGTTCTTCCAAAGACCTCTTCTGTTTTTGTTTTAACTATGGCTGTTTTGTTTAATTTTATTATCGGTTCTTCAGGTGTCATCGTTTGGGCTCTTTGCGGGAAAATCTTTAGAAAATTTATAAACAGACATTTTCGCTTTTTCAATTTTGTAATGTGTCTTGTGCTTGTATGGTGTGCTTATAATATAATTTTTAGCTAAAAAAGCCTTCGGATTAGAAGGCTTTAAAT
>CANSKM010000206.1 GCA_947647475.1 uncultured bacterium | reverse complement strand
GCTCCGCATAAATGTTAAAAGAGCTTTTTATTAAAAATTTTATATTAATTGATGAATTGCATCTTGAATTCAACGGCGGTTTTAACGTTCTTTTGGGGGAAACAGGTGCCGGCAAAAGTATTATATTTAAAGCAATTGATATAGCACTCGGTGCAAAAACAAGCAAAGATGTTTTAAATAACCCTGAAAAAAATGCTTTAATTGAGCTCACCTTTGAACAGGATGACGAAGAAGTTGTGATTTCAAGGGAGATAAGCAAGACAGGCACAAAACCAAGACTAAACGGGGCAATGGTAACACTTGATGTTATAAATCAAATGAGAGAAAAGCTTGTCGATATTCACTCCCAACATCAAACTTATACCTACATTCAACAAAAATATCATATAGATTTGCTTGATTCATATATTGAAAACACAGATTCTGATTTTAAAAACTCGCTTTTAAAATATAAGGAAGATTATTTAGAATTCAAGGCGGTTTCAAAAAAGATTGATGAAATTGAGACATCCGAAAAAGAAAACACAGAAAGAATTGAGTTTTTAAAGTTTCAAATTGATGAAATTGAGGCGGCTGAAATCAAGGAAAATGAAGAAGAAGAGCTAAACTCGGAACTTGATGTTTTATCAAACCTTGAAAATTTAAAAGAATTAACCTATGGTGCTTATTATGCACTAAATAGTGATGATTCGTCTATAATTGATGCTTTAAATAAAATTAAATACAATGTATCAAAAGCGCGCGAATATGATAATTCACTGGAAGAGACAGAGTCTGCCTTTATAGAATCTCTTGAGAACCTGAAGGATATTTCAAATACTTTAAGAAACTATTCTGAATCTTTGGAGGCTAATCCTCAAAGGCTGGATGAGATTAATGAGAGGCTTGAATTAATCCAAAAATTAAAAAGAAAATACGGTGATATTTTTGAAACTTATGAAAAGCTAAAAAAGGAATTAGACGAACTTGAGCAGAGTTTTACTTCATATGATGATTTAAAACTTCAAAAAGAATCTTTATATAATTCAATTAATTTGCTTGCGGAAACTTTAGATGAAAAGAGAAAAATAAATGCAAAAAAATTATCTTCTTTAATTGAAGAAGAATTAAAGGCTTTAAATTTAGAGTGTGCAAGGTTTAATATTGAAGTTTCTTTATCTGAAACCTTTGGTGCCAAGGGTAAAAACAAGGTTGAATTTTTAATTTCCACAAACGTTTCAAAAGAACTTGCTCCTTTGAACAAAACAGCATCCGGGGGTGAAATTTCACGAGTTATGCTTGCAATTAAAACAGTATTTTCAGCTGTCGATAAAGTCTCGGTTATTATTTTTGATGAGATTGATACGGGAATTTCCGGTAAAACCTCTGTGTGTGTTGCAAATGCCATAAATAAGCTTTCAAAATCTGCGCAAGTATTTGCAATTACTCATCAGCCCATTATAGCTTCAAAAGCAAATGATTTTTATTTTGTATCAAAAGAACAAAATGAAGAAACCGCTGTCAATGTACGAAAACTAAAAGAAGATGAAAAACCAAATGTATTAGCACAAATGGCACTTGGGGACATTAGTGATAATTCTTTAACATTTGCAAAAGAGCTTTTAAATTCTTAAAAATATGATTGTGCGGATAATTTGGCCCTAAATGCCGGCATGCAAAATATTTCTTGTTTGGTTTTTTTAAATAATATGCAAAAATAAAACTTTTGGGTGTAAGTAATGAATGTGAATTTTAGTTTGTATAAGCAGCCCTATTTTACAGGAACGGTTAATGCCCGTTGGAGTAAGCCGGGGTATAAAGTAAATAAGCAAAATCAGCCTGCCGTGCAGCAGGTTTCTGTGGATAAACACTCTTCATCTATAAAGGATATTGGTGCAGTCCGCACAAAATATTTGAGTGAAATTGTATTAATGAATGATTCACCCGAGGAGTTAGCAGAACATATTATGGCTCTAAAAAGGAAAGTTCTTGAACACGATTTAAGAAAGAACGCCCCATATGACCCAAAAATAGAACATGCAAGAAATATTGTGCGTGATACCATTCTTCATATTGATTGCAAAATCGATTTTCGAAGCCTGGGTGTAAATCCTGATAAACTTACAGAAGATGAAAAGATTGAATACGGCTCAAAATTTGCTTTTTGGACGACAAGCTTTGATGGCGCCAAAAGAGGAAAATTTGAAAGACCTTACTATGTAAGGAGTGCTCATGAGTATATTGATTTGCTTGAAGAAAGGCACCCATTATACGCAGCAGAAGAGTTTGGCGACATTGTAAAAAGATTTTCCGAAAGAGAACGCAACGCTGATAAAAGAATACAAGATGCTTATGATGCTGATTATAAAAGAACACTTTCTGAATATCGGCGTCTTCCTTTTTCAAGAAAATTGACCGTGCCGATGCCGCAGCAAAAATACACCCCAATATATGGCAGATTAAAAAAGCTTGAAGAAGTTAGGCAAAATGCATATGATGATTATATAGCAAATAAGCAGGCAAGCCAAAGAGAAGAATACGAAAGATGGCTTCGAGATACATTTGATAATACAAACTAGTTTCTAAAACTTTTACAATATTTGCTAGTTTAAAATATTGCTTCAATAAAACCTTCAGGTTCAAAGTCTTTTATATCATCAATGCCTTCACCAACCCCAATAAGTTTGGTTGGCAGCTTGTACTCTTTTGCAATTGATAAAATCATTCCGCCTTTAGCTGAGCCATCCAGTTTTGTTAAAGCAGCCGAGGTCAACTGAACCGCTTCGCTAAAAACTTTTGCCTGGCTAAGCCCGTTCTGCCCCAAGTTTGCATCTAATACAAGTATGCTTTCAATAATGCTGTCTTGAGCATTTTTATTAATTACATTTTTTACTTTTTTTAATTCTTCAATAAGGTTGAATTTATTTTGAAGCCTTCCTGCGGTATCAATAATAAGCACATTGTAATTTTCATCTTTAGCTTTTTGTATGGCTTCATACACCACGGCTGCGCTTTCGGCACCATCTTTTCTTACGATATCAACATCTGCTCTTTTTGCCCAAATTTCAAGCTGTTCTTCTGC
>CANSKM010000205.1 GCA_947647475.1 uncultured bacterium | reverse complement strand
GTTGAATATAGAACAAACTACGGCGGAACGCTTGAATTAAACAATCAAGTTAAAAATATAACTTTTACTCACAGATCTGGCAATTTGCTTTTAAACCACGGAAATATGCTTGCAGACGGCGTTCCGATTTTTAACAACGTTGATTTATTAATAAAGCCCGGGGATGGCGGCTGGAATAAAAAAGATTTAAGATTTGATCTTGCAAACGGCAAACTTGATACGCTCATAATAAGAAATTTAACTGTAACCGAGCCTAAAGAAGGCCAGAAAATGACAATTGCCCTTGATGTAGATTTAAACCAAGGAAAAAGCGATTTCTTTAACGTTACAGGAAGCACAACGGGTACCTTAAAATTTGACACCGACCATTTTGAATTAAACATTTTGGACACAGGCGACGCCGACAGTTTTCAAATGTTTAACGGTGTGCCTTCTGATTTTTTAACGGGCGAACTTGTTCAATTTACGGATAATGGCACATATATTTTAACAGCAGGCGAAGGCGGTCTTATAAATGTTACAAAAGAGGATGAAAGCGGCCTCTATGAAGCGGTTATAAGTGATAAGCCAATTAGAGAATATGTTGCATCCGGTGATATTAAAATTTCAAAAAATTTATTGCCCCTTGGCGGTGAGTCTTTGACTGTTAATATGAAAGATTACAGCCTAAATGGTTCAAAGCGCCAAGGTATTACCGTAAATGAAACACAGAGGCTTGAGATTAAAAATGCAGGTGGAGATGAAGGCGCACTGCACAATTTCCACACTTCAGGAAACGGTGCGGTTGTAAATAATAATGGTGGAGAAGTTATTATCACAGATTCCACAATTTCAAACAACACAACAGACGGCAAAGGCGGCGCGATTTATTCAAAAGGCGGAACCATAACTTTAAATGCCGACACAAAAGATGTTGTGTTTAAAGAAAACTATCACCAATTGGCACCAAAGTCCGAAAACCCTGATGAAACCGAAAATACAAGGGCAGCTTCAGGAAGCAAAAACGATATTTATATGGAGCAAGCTACCCTTAATGTTAACGGCTCAAGTAACACCGTAATTGAAAGCGGAATTGCAGGGGACGGTACCATTGTCAAAAACAACACTGGAACCTTGAAACTTGCAGGCGACAACAGCGCATACACAGGCGATGTTCAATATAAAGGCGGTACGGTTGAACTTCAAAAAGGCGCAAAATATTTTAGCGCACAAAACACAACTTTTTCAAATGGCGCAAAATTAAACCTTGCAAACGGAAGTGCCACAGATAATGTGAATTTCGGCAATTTAACCTTAGAAAGCGATGCAAAAATCGGAATTGATGCGAACCTTTCAAAAGGAATGAGCGATAAAATCGGCGCTGAAAGCGTTTCAGGAGACGGCAAGGTTGTAATTGATAACGTTAACGTTCTTGATGCTTCATCAGGGGCAAATGCGGAATTTGACGTAATAACCCTTGATGAAAACAATGACAGCCCGCTTTTGGGCAGGGTTGAAATGGCCGGCGGTAACAAAGGCACGACATACAGCCCGATTTATAAATATAAAACCGAATTTAACCCTGAAACAGGCAAAATGACTATGGCGGGCGGCGGCAAAACAAGCAAAGGATATAACCCGGCTGTGCTTGCATCCCCTGTTGCAACGCTTGTTGGCGGATATTTAACTCAGTTGAATTCATACGATATGGCATTCAGCAACACGGATTCATACATGCTTTTAACCCAAGAGGAAAGACGGGCGATGAAGTATGGAAATAAATATGCCCTGCTTGAAGGCGGCAGATATAAAGCCTTTTTAACGCCTTATGATGATGGAAACACTTGGTTTAAGCCATATTCAAACTTTGAAAGAGTAAGGCTTCAAAGAGGACCGAGAGTTTCAAACATTTCATACGGTACGTTCTTCGGGCATGACAGCAAAATGAAGACAATTTCTGAAACTGCAGAATCTATGTGGTCTGTTTATGGCGGCTATAACGGAAGCCACCAGAGATATACAGGCCAAGGCATATACCAAAACGGCGGTATGATAGGTGCTACACGTGTTTTATATAAAAGAAACGGCTACATCGGTACAACGGTGAACGCCGGCGCAAACGCTGCAAAAGCAAACACAGGTTATGGCGATGAAGATTTTGCAATGTTTATGGCAGGCGTGGCAATGAAAATGGGCTATAATGGCGAATTTTTCAACAGCAAAATTACCATTCAGCCAAACTATATGATGTCTTACAGCTTTGTGAATACTTTTGATTACACAAATTCTGCGGGCATAAAATTGAACACAAAACCCTTGAATGCAATTCAATTCAGACCGGGCCTCAGGATAATCGGAAACTGCAAAGAAGGCTGGAGACCATACATCGGTGCATCAGTTGTTTGGAATGTATTGGATGAAGCTGCGTTTAAGGCAAACGATGTAAGCTTGCCCGAATTGAGCATTAAGCCCTATATAAACTATGGTATCGGGTTCCAAAAAAGCGGTGAAAGGCTTGGCGGCTTCCTTGAGGCAATGTTAAGGTCCGGCGGCAGAGACGGTATCTCGCTTCAGGCCGGGGTAAACATTGCATTGTAGCTGATTTAGTATATATTAAAACCGCCTTTTGTGCTTGCTGAAAAGCCAAGGGCGGTTTTATAATTTTTGGTTTTTGCGGTATGGTTTTTTACAAGTGTTTTTTTAAGAGCACTTGGTTTTTTGGTTTATTTTCGGGTTTAAGACATTTTTCAGGTTTTAAGGTTACAAGCAACCGCTGCAACAAGCATCGTTGTTGAATTTTTCTCTGTTTTGCATACATTTTTCGCATTTTTCTTTCATTTTTTTATTCTCTGAAAAATGTTTATAACTTTTTACCCACTTTGGCTCTTTGCAGGAGCAGTTTTCCATAAATGTTAAAAACCGCACAAATTTTTCTAAAACATCCCCCGGCATTGAATATTCAATTTGCCTTGCGTTTAAATCCACTGCCTCTTTTTGAACCATTAAAACCTTTTCAAGAAAATTTGAAATCACTCTGTGGCGCTCGGTTTTTTCTTTCGCCTTCTTTTTCCCTTTGGCTGTCATTGTAATAATCCCATAGGGAACATAGTTTATAAACTTCCTTTCTGCAAGGGTTTTCACTGCATCAGATGTTGCAGGCCCTCCTATAT
>CANSKM010000204.1 GCA_947647475.1 uncultured bacterium | reverse complement strand
ATCGCACAGGGGTCAAAGACGGGACCGTGTCCCTGAGGCCAAAACCCTTGGAATGGAAGGATTTCAGGGGTTGGACAAATAAAAAGCCGCGGGTCATCTTCCTGGATTGCTTCGTCGCTGTCGCTTCCCTCGCAATGACGGGTGAACATTGGTAGGCTATTGTAATAAATCCAGCATATCGACATTTAGGGCAGAAGCGATTGTGTAAAGACGCTCGAGACTTGGGGTTCTTTTGCCTTTTTCGATGCGGTAAATGTAGTCCTCGCTGGCGCCAGCGGCGATACTCAGCTGTACTTGGGTCATTCCAGCCTTTTTCCTGTAATTTACAATGTTTTTGCAAATTTTAGCTTTAAGATTTTTGAAATCACTTGCCATAACTTAATTTTAATGGTAAATTGGGAATGGTTACTCGGACAATATGGACTGTTTTAGAAAGATATTTATGAACAAAGATTTGAAGGAGGTTTGCGACCTTTCGGAAGACGTTTTAAACGCAAGTGCCATTGCATACGATTTTTGCAAAGGGGCAAAGGAAGAACGCTTGGCAAAAATCCGTCCGATATTAGAATTAATCCACAAAAAGGCGGATAAACTCTGCGTACAGCTTTTGGAGCTTCAGGAAGAAAAATAACATAACAGTATCAATAATGAGTAAAAACATCCGATTTTGGGTCACATTTTCATTATCAGATATTTTTATATCATTATTGAATGTTTTATTCAGTTTCCCTTTGAGCTTCTTTTAAAATTTTTATCGCATCTTCAAAATCCGGGAAGAGCAAAAGCGCTTTTTTAGCATTTTCTTTTGCATTTTCAAATTCGCCCAATTTTACTTGGCATTTGGCTAAATCACAAAGCAGCAAATGGTTTTCAGGATATTTATCCGCAAGTTTTTTAAAAATCCCAGCAGCCATTTTGAAATCTTTAAGCTTCATATAGCACCTTGCAAGAAGGTTCAAAACCTCTGCCGCATTTGGCGCATCGACAATGTCCAAAAGCAATTCCTTTGTGAGCGTGTATTTTTTGTCTTCAAAATAAATTTTAGAAAGCGCAAATTTGGCCCTGTGGTTTTCAGGCGAAAGCGAAACGGCCGTTTTCAGAGCATCCAGCGCCTCTTCGTTCTTTCTTTGAGCAAGGAGATTCTCGCCAAAGTATGAATAATACTCGGAAACGCCGTTATCAAGCGAGATTGCCTTTTTAAAGTATTCATCTGCCTGTTCAAAATCTTGGTTTTTATTTAGCGCAACGGCGTAATTAAAGTAATGCTCAGGGTTCTCGGGCTCCAAGCGGATTGCAGAATTTAATTCATCGAGCGCCCAATCGATGAAATTCATTTTTAAATATAATATGCCTAAATCCTTTCTTGCGACAGGGTTTTCAGGTTCCAGCGAGATGCATTTTTTGAGATTTTCTTTTCCTGCTTCAAGGTCTCCTGAATTTATGTAGGCAAGGGCAAGGTTGTAGCAGATTTCAAAGTCAATTTTTCCGCGTTTTAAAAGTTTTTCCAGGATTTCAATCGCGCTTTGGGACTTTTTGGTGAGCCTGTAGAGGTATGCGAGCTTTTTTTGAATATCGACAGATTTTGAATTCAAACCCGCAAGTTTTTTTGCAATGTCAAGGCCCTCTTCGTATTTGCCCGTTTGGATGCAGCAATTCAGATAGTTCATTTTGTAGTTGAATTTTTCAGGGTGAATTGCAGTCAGGCTTCTGTATAAATTTCTTGCAGTGTCCCACATTTCTGCCTGTATTGCACAATATGCAAGGGAAGCAAGGAATGTGGATGTCGGTTCTTTTATGTATGCGGTGTTAAAATATTCAAAAGCCTTGTTGTATTTGCCTTTCAGCTGATATAAAGACCCTAAGTTGTAGTTTGTTGTAGGGTTTTCGGGGTTTATTTCATAAGCTTTTGCTAAATATTTTTTTGTTTCTTCATATTCGCCTTTTGCAAGGAGACAAGTTGCAATGTTGTTTAAGATTTGCTGGTGGTTTGGGTTTAGCCTATGTGCTTCCATTAAGCATTCAAGCGCGTTGTCATCTTCTTTTTTTGCCATATAAGCAGAAGATAGGATGTAAAAGAGCTGATAGTCTTCCTTTTCAAACTCGAGAGCTTTTTTTAAAGTTGAGATGAGGTCTTCAAACCTGCCGGCTTTTAAAAACATAACCCCTAAAGCCTTGTATGCATCGATGAATTCAGGTCTTAAAGCAAGTACTTTTTTATAAGCTTTTATTGCTTCTTCAAAATCATCAAGCTTTTCGTAAGCACTTCCAAGGTAATACCAGGCATTTGCATCTTCTTTGTCTTTTTTAATCAAAGAGGAGAAGATTTTTTTGGCTTCGACAAAATCGTCAAGGTTTATCAGGCAAAGCCCGAGGTTTTTCAATACTTCAAGGTTGTCCGGTTCTTTTTTTTGAGCCTTTTTTAATAATTCAAAAGCCTCTTCAAATTCTTCATTAGCTATAAGATCAGAGGACCGATTTAAAAGTTCGTCCAAAAGCTCTGTTGTTTCTTTGTTTTCCATAAGTTAAATTATATCAAAAAATAAGAAAAGTACACACTTTAAAACAAAAGCTTTAAAGTGTGTATGCTTAGGTTTGATAAAAAACTATTTTATGGCATCAATGCCTGTTTGATATGCTTTGTCAATTCTTGTTTTCTTAGCTTCAAGAGCTTCGATTTGTCTTTCGTAAGATTTTACCCTGATATTTTTTTCAGTTTCAGTCATTGTTGTAGATTTTTTAACATCTTTAATTTGTTGTTTTTTTGTTTTGATTTGGTTGTCTATCGGGGCAATCTGAGCGTCTCTTTTTGATTTTAATTCTGCTTTTTTATCTTTATTTTGAGCCTCTTTTTTTGCCTTTGCTTCTTTATCAGCGTTTTCTAAATCTTTTTTGATTGCTTCTTTTGCGCTTGTTACATCTTGTTTAATTGCATTTTTTAAATTTACTGCAGTGTTGCTTGTTGTTGCGGCAGAAGCAATTGAGGTTGTAAAAATTAAAGCTAAAAGCATAGCCAATACGTTTTTCATGATTAAAACTCCTCTTTTTAAGTTTGTTAAATAATACTTGATTATTATAAATTTAAAGTGAAAATAATTTAATGGTCTGATGTAATAACCAAGTGTAAAATTTAAGATACAAAAACTCGGATAATAAAATACCCCCAAGGGAATTCGAATCCCTGTCTACACCGTGAAAGGGTGTTGTCCTAG
>CANSKM010000203.1 GCA_947647475.1 uncultured bacterium | reverse complement strand
TTCCTGCACCGCTTTTACCGTGTTTATTCTGTCTTCAAAGCTGTGTGTTGTGCAGACATTTTTGTGGTAATTTTCGGATGTATTTATGTTGTGGTTATACCTTTCAACGCCCGCTTCCTTTATTTTTTCAAGCTGCTCTTTTGATAAAAGCCCTAAAGAGGCGCAGCAGTGTAGCCCTTCAATTTTGGAAACTTCTTTTATCATTGTTAAAATTTCTTCAAACTCTTTGTCATCCGGTTTTTTACCCGAAGTTACGATGCAAAACCTTGTGGCGCCGTTTTCTTTGGCGCTTAGTGCTGCCTTTTTAACCTCTTTAATGTTTAAAAGCGGGTGAGAAACAATATTTGTGCCGGCATGTTTACTCTGTGCGCAATATTTGCAGTTTTCGCCACATTTCCCCGTTTTTGCGCTAATTATGCTGCAGGCTTCAATTTCATTGTTAAAATTTTCTTCCGTAATTTTCTTTGAAATCTCTATAAGTTCATTAAGCGCTCTGTCATACAGCTTCAGATAATCTTCTTTTGTATAATTTTTAAATTCTTCAATCATAATATAAAACTCCTTTTAAACTATATTGTTTAGGTATGCCGAATATTTTTATGTTACCACAAAAATATGGGTACAAATATATTTAAAAAGAGTTTAAATATTTAAAATTAATTAAATTTTTCCGTAGTTTCGATATATTCTTTGTTTTGAGATTGCATAAAAATCAGCGCCATCAAAGAAACATAGAAAAGCGTTTCGGTCATCTCTTCAAGCATAAAAGCGCCCCATTCTTCGCCAAGCGTGCCAAAAATCATTCCTAAAAACATAAAAACCCAAGCATAAATTGTCAATCTGGCGTGAAGGAAATAATTCCACAAGGTTTTATAGGATTTTGAAATTATAAAATACAGTCCGGAACATACCATAAAAAGGCCGTATAAAGGATGCGCAAGCCAGCCGTAGGGAATTTCTTTCCAGCTGTAAAATGCATTCGGCCCGCCGCCCGGAATAAGGAAAAACACCGTTCTGCCGCAGTTTATCTCGCGCAGGAAAATAATAATCATAACAAGCGCCATAGAATAGAAAAAAGGCTTGTCGGTTTTTGCCTTTACACAAAAAATGAACGTGAATAAAATTACAACAAGCTGAAAGTTTTCAATTAAAGAATTTTCGTTTGCAAAATGCAAAGGGAGCCATTTAATGCATATCGGGGTTAAAAGAAGGATGATAATCGGTGCCAAAAGCACGGGGTAAAATTTAAAATCCACTCTTTCTTTAAGTTCTTTGAAAAAATTTTTAATGTGCTCCATAAAATTTTCCTCTTTGTAAACTCTCGTTTTTAAGTATAATATAAAAACGATGAATGAAAAGGATTTTAAATGCTTACTTGTGCACACGCCGCAGTTTTATAAAAAAACTGCGGAGTTATCTGAAGCTGCACATCTTGATGTATGCGGCAATTTGAACGATGATACTCAGGGGCTCTATTCTACGGTAAATTTTTGTGCTATGGGGCTCTATTCCCTTGCAGGTGAAATTGAAAAAGAAGGTTTTGGCGCAGAAATTTTGCATTTAGGTGTGGAAAAATATTTAGATAAAACCTTTTCTCTTTCAAAATATGTAAAAGAAAACGATGTGAAATTTGTTGCCTTTTCTCTGCATTGGCACCCGCAAAGCTACAGTGTCATTGAAGAGGCGAGGAAACTGAAAACGGATTGTCCGGGTGTTTTTATTGCCCTTGGCGGGTTTAGCGCCTCATATTTTGCATCTGAAATTTTAAAAGAATTTCCCTTTATCGATGCAATAATTCAGGGAGAAGGCGAAAAGCCCGTAAGGGAGCTTACAAAGGCTGTGTATGACGGTTTATTTTCTGATGCTGCTCATACAGACACAGGCTGTGCGTTTAAAAGTATCGATTTTTCAAACATTTCAAATTTAGCATGGAAGACTGGCGGAAAAATTTTTCTAAACCCTAAAACCTACGTTTCAAGTGGCAAAGAGCTTGATACGTTTGAATTTTTTAATATAAAAAGGATGAAAAATTTTGAGCATTATGCAAAAATTCCTTTTGTTTTAAATTATTCAAACAGGGAGAATTTGGAAGAATTAAATAACCCTATGACAAGCCAGGGCGTTTGCCTTGGGCGGGGCTGCTTTGGAAACTGCACATGGTGTGGCGGCGGATATCGCGCGATGAAAATTGTCACAGGAAGGGACTTTCTCTCGTATAGAAGCGCAAAATCCGTTATTGAAGAGATTAAAACCCTGAAAAAAGATTGCGGCATCGAAGTTTTCAGGTTTGCATTTGACCCAAACCCAAAGGATAGAACCCATTTAATGGATTTAATGCAAAAATTGTACGAAGAGTTTGGGGGTAATTTAACTGCGGCTTTTAGCCTCTTTTCCTTGCCTGATAAGGAATTTCTAAATCTTTATGCAAAAACGTTTTCAAAAGATTCGATAATTTCAATAAGCCCTGAATTTCAAAACGAGGCTTTAAGGCGCCGCCACAAGGCTTTTTATTTTTCAAACAAAGAACTTGAAGAGGCGCTTCGGGTTATGGATGAGCTTCAAATAGCTTCAGAACTTTATTTTTCAATAATCCCTGGGGTCAGTGATGCAGAATGTGAAAAGTCAAAAAAATATGGCGAATTTTTGCAAAAGAAATTTGAATTTGTGAAAGAATATTTTATAATTCCGATTATTTTCGAGCCTGCATCTCCTTGGACCCTTTGCCCCGAAAGGTACGGCCTGAAAAATAAAGGCGGGGGCGAGGCTGAAGATTTCAATGGGGTGCTTGTGCCCGAAAAATTTATGGATTATTATAACGATACGAAAAATTATTATTGGAATTTAGCGAAAGTATAACGGGAGTTTTATTTTGTTTATTTTGGAAGAACCTTATGTGTCAAACCTTTTGCTTGAAACCCTTGAAAAACACAAAAAAGATGCGGGGTTTGAAGTTTTAGAGAATGATTTTATAAAAACCGTTGGTAAAAATTATGAATTTAATTTGGTTCAAAAAGATTCTCTTGCAGGCGCTTTGGGCGGTGCTTCGGAAAGCACTTCGGACGTATCTTCAAGGGGTTTAAAATTTTATTCAAACTCTGAAAATTCGATTAATTGGGTCTTAGAAAATTTTCCAAACTCAAGCCTTGCGCGCCTTATTAAAATTTGCAAGGATAAATGTGCTTTCAGGTGTGCTCTAAAGCCGCTTTACCCCAACTTTTTGTTTAAAGAGGTT
>CANSKM010000202.1 GCA_947647475.1 uncultured bacterium | reverse complement strand
TGTTTGAATTGGATTAAGAGGAAAAATTGAACGTTATAATAAGCTCTATCGGGGAAATTCTGGACAATGGAAAAGCTCAAAGCCTGTGGCCAATTGCTTTTCAGACATCATGTTGTGCGCTTGAGCTGCAGCATGCGGTTTTTGGGGATTACGGTTTTGAAAAAGCCGCATCCGGAATTTTTGAAAACTTCCCAAAACACGCTGATTTATTGATTGTTTCAGGAGCTGTGAGCGTGAAAGCCTTGCCACGGCTGATAAATATCTATAATAAAATGTCAAAACCAAGCTATATCATAGCCATGGGCGATTGCGCGTGTAACGGCGGCATGTTTTTTGATTCATACAGCCAAACCAAAGGCATAGAGAGCGTTTTGCCCGTTGATATATGCCTGAAAGGCTGTCCGCCAAAGCCAAAAGAGCTTATTGATGCACTTAAAAAACTGCAAAACAACATCAAAAACAAGTCTTCAAAGAATGACAAAAAGTCCCAAAAGAAAGATGTGGAGTCTTTTTTGGCCAAAGCTAAGGACGTAAAAAGCACAAACAAAGAGGCTTTAGAGGAATTAGAACTATGCAAATAGAGAGTACAAAGCTGTTTAAGACGTTAGAGGGTCTCAAAAAGGGCGGTTTTATATCCCTAATATCCTTTGTTGCAGAGGATTTGAGCCAAAATCCGACGGAAGAAGATAAATTTCTTTTAACATATACGCTCTATAACCCCGTTACAAAAGCATTTGAAGTAATTGAAACAGTTGTAAACAGCGAAATACAGAGCATTTCATCGCTCTATAAAAGCGCAAACTACGATGAACGCGAGATTTACGACCTTTTTGGCATAAAGTTCAAAAATCACCCGAATTTAAAAAGATTATTCCTTGAAAAAGATTTTGAAGGCCACCCGCTAAGAAACAATTACAATACTGCTGAAACCAAGACAGGACGGGCTTTATGAAGAATAATTCAAAAAATAATATGATAATAAATTTAGGCCCTGAAAAACCCTTAAACCCAACAGGGTTAAGCATTTCAGTCGAACTCGAAGGTGAAAAAATAGTAAAATGCACGCCACAACTGGGTTTAACCCACAGAGGACTTGAAAAAGCCGCACAAGATAAGGATTTCAGCCAATATTTACCATTGGTTGAAAAAATTGATTACCTTTCCGCCTTCTTTTACGCACAAGCCTATTTATCAGCATTAGAGGGACTTTCAGGAATTGAGTTACCCAAAAAAGCCCAATACATAAGAGTTTTAACCATGGAGCTTAACCGCATAAGCTCTCACCTCCTGTGGTTTGGTGCTTTTCTTATGACCCTTGGAACCACAACGCCGGTTCGCCTTTCATATAAATTAAGAGATGAAATTTTGAACATTTTTGAAAAACTCACTGGTGGCCGTATGTCCCATAACTACTATGTTTTCGGGGGTGTAAAACACGATATTCCGGTTGAATTTTTAGCAGAAATTTCAACTTGTCTTTCAAATATTAATAAAGAGTTAAAAACATTAGAAAATATGGCAGCTAAAAACCCGATTTTTACAAGCAGGACAATGGATATAGGGGTTTTAAACACCCAAAATGCCTTTGAATACTCAATTACAGGGGTAAATTTAAGAGCAAGCGGTTATAATTTAGACTTTAGAAAAGAAAAACCGTATCTTGTTTACAATGAGCTTGAATTCCCCACCCCTACTGCATTTGAGGGTGATGTATATTCAAGATATTTATTAAGAATTGAAGAAATTAAAATTTCAATAAATCTTGTAAACCAGTGCATAGATTGGCTTTTAGCCAATGAGCGAGAAAAATACAGCTTAAATATCGACCAAAACGATATAAAACCGTCTGCAGGGAGGGCTGTAACCTGCACAGAGAGCGCAAGAGGGCTTGTTATGTGTTGCCTTTCAACAGATGGCAACAATAAAGCAAAACGCCTAAAGTGGCGCACCCCTTCATTTTACACGGTTCAAGCCTTGGGAAGGCTTGTCCCCGGGCACACTTTGGAGGATTTAAACGTGGTCATAAGCAGTCTTGACATAGTGATTTCGGAGGCAGACAGATGATAAAGAGTTTTCTAATCACCGTAATTATCGCAATAGCAGCAGTTTACGCTATTATATGCCTTGAAAAGCATATTATATCTGTCTTTTCGCTTAATCCTGCTTCTAAAAACGGCCTAAAACAGTTGCTATTAGAGCCTTTTTGCGATATCATAAAAATCTTTTCCAAGCACGAATATGTTCAAAAAAGACGAAATTTTTTGTTTTTAGCAGCACCAATAATCGTATTTTGCCCCGTCCTTACTGCATTTTGCCTAATTCCGTTTAATCAGGCATTTAAGCTTACAAATTTTGACACCAGTCTCATCATATTTTTCGCATTGGTCTCAATTTCTGTCATAGGAAGGTTTTTAGCCGGTTTTTCAAGCGAAAATAATCTGTCTCTGGTCGGTGCTGCGCGTGTGGTTTCAAAATTAATAGCATCCTTAATTTCAATAGGAATAAGCATTTTGGCTGTTTCATATACAGCAGGCAGTCTCAATATCGATACAATAATTCAGGCTCAAAGCAGCACCAAAGGGCTTTTTGGATGGTATTTTCTTCCGCTTTTCATAGGAGCTGTAGTATTTTTCATATCAGCCCTAATTCTTTTAAACACAGGGAAAGCGGGTTTTATAAGCGCTGAAAATAGCTCTCTTGGGGCATATGCAGCAGAATATTCGGGCATAAAGCTAGCCCTGCTTGAAATATCGGATTATATGCTTTTATTTCTCTTTTCTGCCATTTTTGCATCCGTTTTCTTTGGAGGATACCTAAATCCTTTTGGGGCCTACGTTTTACCGGAAAATTTGCACCCCCTGGAGCAGACCTTTTGGTTTTTGGTTAAAATTTTTATCATTGTTTTTTGCGCTTTCCTTGTTCGCACAAGCCTCCCAAAAGCCAAGAGTGACAAGCTTTTAGAGCTTTCATATAAGGTGCTTTTACCATTATCATTAATAAATTTAAACATTGCAGTTTTGATTTTATATCTTGCAGGAAATTAAAATGAAAAAAACAGATACAGACTTAATTTTAGACTTATTAAAAGGCTTAATTTCAATATTTAAAAGCATTTTAGCCACGTTATGCTGCGTTTTTCAAGCACACAAAAGGGCTGAAAGTGTGACAAAACAATACAAACTTGCAACAAATGATAAAAAAGATTTAAAATTAAATACGGAGGCGGAATGGAAACCATAAACAC
>CANSKM010000201.1 GCA_947647475.1 uncultured bacterium | reverse complement strand
GAAATTACAGATGGCCTTGCTACTAATAACCAAAACAAAGACGGTGCTGAATTAACCCTTGAACAACTTACAGAAGTTGCTACAGCTGCAGCAGATGCAATTGCAAAAGCAACAGAAGCAAATGAAGTACTTGCAGCACAAACTGCACAGTTGAACAGCGACATCAGAGCATCAATCGCTCGTATCGGCGAAATCAACACAAGAACCCGCGAAATCAAAGCTCAAATTGACCAATGCAGCGGTTTTACAGGAACTCTTGTTAACGGTTTAAAAAATGTTCTCGGTATGGGTGTTGATGTTAACGCTCTTAGAGCAGAATTAGCAAACCTTGAAGCTGAAAAAGCTCAACATGTTGCCGATAATAAAGAAAGACAAGAACAAATCCGCGCAAACAACGGACAAGTTGAAGCAAACCTTGAAGAAATCGAACTTAACGACGGATATATTCAAGATGCCGAAGCTCAAAAAGCAGAAACAAATGCGGCTCTTGGAGTAATTCAAGGAGCAATCAAAGGCGGAGAAATTGCACTTGAAGATGTTGAAGCAGCAATTAAAGATGCTTTAGAAAACCCCGAAGAACCTGTTGAAGGCAGCGAAGCAAACAACGAAGGCGACGCATTAACAGAAACTCTTGGCGCTGAAGTTGGTGAAATTGCAGAAGGCGCAGCTGAGGGTACAATTACAAATGACACTCAACTTAGTGATGAACAAATCACAGGTGCAGCAACAACTTTCGTTGATATGGCAGTAAACGGCGAACTTACCGTTGACACTATGGAAAACTTCCAAGACGGTATTGCCGCTCAAGATCCTTCAACAGGCGAATTTAACGCAGAAGCCTTTGCACCGGCTTACGAAGCAGCAGGCTTTGAACCGGAAGAAATTCCTGCAAGAATTGAAATTATCGAAGCAATAGCAAGCTATGCCGAAATGGGCCTTGATATCGATGTTCAAATGCTTGAATCAGCTTCAGTTATCCAGCTTGATGAAATGATTGAAACCGCAATGGTTCAAGACACAATCAAGGCAACAAGCACAATGGTAATGGGCAGCGGTGTTGCTATCACAAGCAAAAAAGATATGCAGAAAAATGCTGAATCAGTTGATGATTTTATCGATACTTACAGCACATTAAACAGCTACTATCAGGCAAATGACGTTGAAAACCTTGAAGTAAAAGCATTCTTAAATTTAAGCAACGAAAAAATCAGCAAAATTAACAACGGATATGTTTACGGAACATCTGAACTTCAAGAATTAACAAACAATGCAGGCGCTATGATGACAACATTAAGAACAGCAATCTCATTAGACGAAGCAGCAGGCGAAAGCGCAAGCATTCAGTTTGAAGAAAATAAACACAGAGCAGACGATGCAATCAACGCTGCAGAAGGCAAACTTGGCGAAAATGATGATACAACTTCAGTTGATGAATTCAGAACAGAATTTTTAAACTTAACAAGCAAATTCAACAGCTCAGACTCAGACAGCGCAAAACAAGTAAGCATCAGAGCAATGGAAGCTTTATACCAAAGAGCATTAAACGCTGATAACGGCGTAGATAAAGACCCCTACAGAAACCAAATCAACATTGCAGCATAATTAACCGTCACGCTTGAAATTTCTAAAACGGTAGAATTATAAAGTTTATTCTTCATTAAAACCCGAGAAATCGGGTTTTTTATTTTACATTATTTACACTCCTTGAAAAAATCTGTATAATCGTAAAATAAGCAAAACAAGGAGAACTTAATGGAAAATTTAAAAGTAGCAATCGGATGTGACCATGGCGGCTTTCATTTGAAAGAAAAAATCAAAGAATATATGGAAGTTCACCACATTGAGCACAAGGATTTCGGCATATATATTAAAGAAGCAAGTGATTACCCGGAAGTTGCAAAAGATGTCGCAAAAGCAGTTGCTTCAGGTGAATTTGACAGAGGAATTCTCGTTTGCGGAACGGGCCTTGGAATGAGCATTACAGCTAACAAAACAAAAGGCATCAGAGCGGTTTCAATTGAAAATACATATTCCGCCCGAGTTTCAAGAGCACACAACAATTCAAACGTGCTTTGCCTTGGCGAACGTGTAATAGGCGATTATCTTGCACTTGATATTGTTGATATTTGGCTTAAAACAGGCTTTGAAGGCGGACGTCACAAAAAACGTATCGATATGATTGAGTAATTCTTTCACTGCGGCCTCTGGTTAAAGCTATGCCGCAGTTTCAGACTTTACAATATTTATCCGAAAGAATTAGCTTAATTTCGTTTGAGAAAAAATTTTTTGGTGATAAACTTAAATTAACGAATTAGTAATCCGATTTTAAGGAAGTTTATAATGTTTGAAAGATTTACCGAAAAAGCAATCAGGGTAATCATGCTTGCTCAGGAAGAAGCAAGACGCCTTGGTCATAACTTTGTCGGCACGGAACAGGTTTTGCTCGGCCTTATTGGCGAAGGTTCCGGCGTTGCGGCAAAAACACTGAAATCTATGGGTGTAAACATCAAAGATGCAAGGGCTCAGGTTGAAAAGATAATAGGCCGCGGCTCAGGCTTTGTTGCGGTTGAAATCCCTTTTACACCGAGAGCCAAAAAGGTCCTTGAGTTGTCATGGGATGAGGCAAGGCAGCTTGGTCACAACTATATAGGCACCGAGCACCTTCTTTTAGGCTTAATCCGCGAAGGCGAAGGCGTTGCGGCAAAAGTTTTGGAAAATCTGGGGGTTGATTTAAACAAGTGCAGAAGCAATGTTATCAAGCTTCTTGGCGAATCAAGAACAAGCCAGGGGGGCCAACAAACAACAACCACAGGTGCTCCGCAATCTAAAGCAAAAACACCGAGCCTTGATGAATTTGGTACAGATTTAACCCTTGCAGCTCAGGAACAAAGGCTTGACCCGGTTGTCGGCCGTGAAAAAGAAATTGAAAGAGTAATTCAAATTCTTGCACGCCGCACAAAAAATAACCCGATTTTAATCGGTGAGCCCGGCGTTGGTAAAACCGCCATTGCACAGGGCTTGGCGATGAAAATTATTGATTGCGAAGTTCCGGATATCTTGGAAAACAAAAAGATTATCCAGCTTGATATGGGCCTTTTGGTTGCAGGAACAAAGTATAGAGGCGAATTTGAAGAACGTCTTAAAAAGATTATGGATGAAATCCGCCAGGCAGGAAATGTTATTCTTGTAATCGATGAAATGCACACTCTAATTGGCGCAGGCGCTGCAGAAGGTGCAATTGATGCAGCTAATATTCTAAAACCGCTATTAGCA
>CANSKM010000200.1 GCA_947647475.1 uncultured bacterium | reverse complement strand
AGGCTCAGAAATCCTGTAAAAATCTAACTTGGGCCATTTGTAAAAACTTTAGACTTTTTACAAATACAATTAAAAAACTCCCGTTATCATTCAAATCGGGAGTTTTTTAATACACATCCGGTTTTTCAACCACATATTTATAAATTGTTCTCGAAGCTTCCTGGATAAAATCCCTTGCAGAATAATCATTGTGCGGCCTTTCGGTTAAAATTACCGCGATATATTTTTTGTTATTCGGCGCATAAACAATTCCTGCATCACCAAGCATTTTTCCAATATCACCCGTCTTGTGCAAAAGCTCTGCTTCTTTTGGAAGCCCAGCCTGAATTAGCGTTCTGTTGTGAACATTCGACATATATTGTTTTATCATATATCTTGAATTATCATGCAGGAATTTAGGGTTATCTAAATTATACAAAAGAGTTGCCATATCCCTTGCACTGATTGTATTTGTACCCCTTAAATCCGGAAGCCAGGTTGTCATTTGGGTTGATTTCAGGCCCCATTTTCTTGAAGCCGCGTTAAGCGCTTCCATCCCGCCAATTTCATCCAAAAGCATATTCGTTGCGGAATTATCGGAAGCTTGAATCATAATCTTTGCAAGGTAATCTATCGTGTAATATCCGCCGGTTTTATAATATTGAAGAGACCCGGAACCTGTCGCCTTGTGGATTTCATCAAAAAGAAGTTTTGAATTCAAATCAATCGGCTTATACCCTGCGTTTTTCAAGGATTCAGAACGCCTGAACAATTCAATTAAAATCGGTAATTTTATAATGCTTGCAGAAGAAATTGCTTCGTTTGCGTTAATTTCTGCGTTTCTTGACTGTGTATAGTCCCAAACATAAATAGAAGGCTTAATATGCGGATATTTTGCGGCAAGCTGCTTTAATTCTCCCTCAAGACCATACATTCTGGTCGATGTGACCAAAGGCACCATTTGCCTTTGTTTGTGTCTGATCGGAACCAAAAGCTTTTTGCCTTCAAAATCAGCGTTTGAAAGGTAGTGCAAAGTCGGAGAGACAAAATTTTCAGCCTTAAATTCAATATTTCTGTTTAAAAACCTGTTTAAAATCATAGGTTCAAAGTGTTTTGTAAAATTATAGGGAATAATATAATATGCCACAAGACCAAGGAAAACAAGGCTGATTAGGGCTTTTAAGGGGTTAACCTTTGTTTTTCTTTTCCTTTTTGGGGTAAGCTTTCTAACTTCCGCCTTTCTTGGAACACCGTATGGCATCTGTCTTTCAGGATAAGCATAAGCAGAATTTCCCCTGTAAGAATATGCCAAATTATGCTGCGCGTAAGAATTTTGCACACCCCGTGGGCCTGCACCATAAGCCATACGGCCTTGCGCATTATAATCGTTATAATAATTTTTTCTTAAAGGCCGGGGCAATACCTTTCTCCTATCTTATATTTACAGTTTATAAAAAACCGTTACAAATATTAATAATTCAAACGTATGAAAACAAATAATAAAAATAAGCTTTTTGGTGGAAAATATGCTATACTGATTTTTAAAACAAGGAAATTTCAAGAATTAAAGGTATGAAAAAATACGCTAAAATATTGGTATTATTGGTTTGTACGGTCTTTTTTGCGGGCTTGTCCGCTAATGATAAAGCTCTTGCGGCAGACATCGTAAACTTGCCCACAGAAACCTTAAAGGGCAAATTTTATTCTGTCGAAGAAGGATTCATAATTTTAGACCAAAAGGGTGTAAAGAAAAGCTTTGTAAGGCTTGAAAACCAAAATGATATTTACAGGGATTATATTGTTTATTCAACCTTTCCCTTTTCAAGAAATACGGAAAGTACACCCTGCAAGGTTGTTTTTCTGGATACTTGGGTTGTAAAGTTTAAACTTCCAAACTCAAATGTTGTTGAAATTCCAAGATACAGAATTAAAGATTTAGAAATTAATATTAACGAATAAGGAAAAAAATATGAACGTTATTATCTACAGCGACGAACAAAAAAATAATTTTGAAGAAATGCTTGTTTCATGTGATGAGGCAATGGTAAGAAGCTTTCCCACGGCAGACATTGCAAATTATAAAGAAGTTAATCCTTCCGTTATGATTTTTGATATGCCGCTTGAAAAAGTGAAAGAAGTTTGCGCCGTGACAAAATTTGAAGCAGGGCTTTTGGTTGTTGTAGATGAAATCCCTGACAATTTAACAATCCGCGCAGAAGCTTTTGATTATATTAAAAGGCCGATAAACCCGACAGAGCTTTGCGTTAGGGTTGATGCACTCGGAAAAGTTATGAAATATAAAAACAGTTTAAAAACTATTGCAATCACAGATGAACTTACGGGTCTTTATAACAGAAAATACCTCCATTCAAGGCTTGATGCGGAAATTTCCCGCGCAAAAAGGTATGGCACAAGCCTTTCTTGCGTTTTAATCGATATCGATTTCTTCAAAACCGTAAATGATATGTATGGCTATGATTGGGGCGATGTTCTTTTGAAAAAAATCGCTCAAATGCTTGAAGCGCTAATCAGAAAAGAAGATATTTTAACAAGATACGGCGATGAGGAATTCATCCTCGTATTGCCAAATACATCTGAAGAACAGGCATTCATCTTTGCTGAACGTTTCCGCCGCGACATTGAAAAAATGGAATTCATCCCGGCTTCAGAAGATGAAAGACATCCGATTACAATCTCAGGCGGCATTTCAGCCTATCCTTTCTTAGAAAATGTGGAAGAAAATTCAAACACAATTATAAGATACGCAGAACATGCTTTATACAGCGCCAAAAAACGCGGTAAAAACCAGATTATCCAATTTTCTAAGATGAATTTGGAATTTTAGACACCGAGGCGCAGACCAAAAATGCTTACAAAAAGAATCATTCCATGTCTTGATGTTAAAAACGGCGAAACAGTTAAGGGCGTAAACTTTGAAAACCTGAAGTACGCAGGTGATCCTGTGGCTTTGGCTAAAAAATATTCAAAAGAAGGCGCGGATGAGCTTGTTTTTTTGGATATCACAGCAACGAATGAAAAAAGAAAAACCATTGTTGAATTGGTTGAAAAAGTTGCAAAAGAAGTTTTTATCCCTTTTACCGTGGGCGGCGGAATATCCGACATTGAAGATATTAGGCAGATTTTAGCCGCAGGAGCTGATAAAATTTCTTTTAATTCAAGTGCCGTGAAAAACCCTGAAATTATAAACGATTGTGTAAATTATTTCGGTTCACAGTGCATCGTTGTTGCAATTGATGCCAAAAAAATTGACGGAGAATATTATGTCCACATAAACGC
>CANSKM010000199.1 GCA_947647475.1 uncultured bacterium | reverse complement strand
ACATAGAACTGTTTGCTTCCGCAAAAACGCCATGGTATGTATCTCCCCCGACAAATTCATTAACAAAATCACTATATTCTCTAAATAACTCTTCCTCAGTTTTATTCTTTTGTTTCCTTAGGAAATATTCAACAGAGAGCATAGCATCATCCACCTTAATTTCAATAAGAGTTTTCTTTGGCAAGTTGTAATAATTTGGCAAATAATTCGCATTTGCTTCATAATATTGTGTCAATCTGTCTTTGTTGAGTTTTAAATATTCATCAGGCTTTTCACTTGTATATTCATAAACGGTTTTTGCCAAATGTTCAGCAACAGAACTCAGGGGACTTCTGTAGAGTTTTAAAATTTTATCATGGTAAAGTTTTTCGCCTTCATTATCCAAAAAAGAAACCTTGAAGGCATATCCCCTGCCGCCTTCCGATAAAAAGTCGAGGTTAACGGAAGCATTTTCAGGCAATATCCCCGCTTCCTTGAAGGCTTTGCCTATGTGTGATGCAGCATCATCTAAAACAGGGGAAAACGTTTGCCTTGTTGCCTGCATTCTTAAAAGTTTTTGAAAAAGATTCTGCGCCCCAAAGGAATTTCCATCCGATACAGCCTCATCAAGCATTCTTGCAAATTGAAGCGTTTCAAAATCACGCCCGTCAAAAGAATGTTTTTCTGCCTCCCGAAGCACCCCTGCAGCAAGCGTGAAAGATTTCATAATATTTTTAATTTCGGCACTGATATTTTCTTTAGGGTGCACTTCTTTAAGAGCTAAAACAAACTCAGCAGGCGGCTCTCCAACAATATCTGCATTTTTTACACCTGCTATTTCTCCTAAAAGCGCAGGTTCAATGAATATGTGGCCCCTTGCAGTTTTTGTAAGTCCTTCAAAACCCAAAGTATTACTCAAACTTTCATTTTTTTCCACAGTTTTTAAAAGCCCGCCAAAGGGTCTGTTAAGTGGCCTGTTATAGAACCTGTTAAAGGCACCATCTTTTTGGACACTTAATGGTGCATTAAATATTTTTACTTCCATATCTCTCTCTTTATAGTCTGATTATTTAAACCCCGAAAATAAAAATTTTTGCCCCACAGAAGCTTGCGTCACGGTTTTTTCTGTGGTTTAAATAAAGAAAAGCCCTAAAGAAAAAGTTTTTAGGGAAAAGTTTTGGGGGAGTAAAATTTATGAAATTTTTGCATTCAATGATAAGGGTTAAAGACATTAAAAAATCTTTGGATTTTTACCAAAACGTTTTGGGGCTTGAAATTCAAGACAAAAAAACTTTGGATGATTGCGAATTATATTTTCTTGCAGAATATGACGGAGCGCCCGAAATTGAACTTACAAATAATTTTGAAACACCGGAAGGTGGCTATGAAAACGGAAACTGCTTTGGCCACTTTGCCTTTGCAACAAGCAATATGGATGAATTTTCAAAGCATATAAAGGCCCTTGGGTATGAATTTTTATATGAACCCTATGAAATTAAATTGAAATCTTCTAACGGCATGGAAAAAGTTAAAAAGATAGCTTTTGTTAAAGACCCGGACGGAAACGAAATTGAAATTATTCAAAAATAATTTCTGCGCTTTTTATAAAAAAACTGCGTCAAAAATAAGTTTTGTTAAAAATTTGCTTTCGAACCAAGCTTTGGCGGATAATTGCAAAAAGATGCTTAATTAAAGCCTCAGAGTGTTAAAACCCATGCGGTTTTAACAGAGAAGGCAGTTTCAAATCGTCAAAGATACCGTTTTTGCGGTTAAAACGCTGAATTAAACTAAAGCAAAGCACATTTTAATGTTTAATTAAAATGTTAAAGCAAAATCTTTGGCTATGCTGTATGGCAAGTAACGATATCGATTGTATGATGCCACGGCCACGTGAGCTCGTATACAGGTTTGCAGCTCTGTGACAACAATTCAGGTTACGGCGCCTTGCAGTGCCAGAATCGCAGCGGCTGCACGGGCTCCAACAATGGCAACTGCTACCCGAACTATGTATGGTCAGGCACGGTTAGTAGCGGCACTAACTATTACAATCGTTACTTGAATGGTGGCACGTTCAATTCCAATAACAATGCCTATACCTACGCCTTTGGTGTGCGCTGTGTCCTGGATTTGAAACAAATTAAAATATCCGCCTTTGGAAAAACCTTGGGCGGATATTTTTTTACAAAACTTTTTAAGCACTGTGCAAATCTTCTTTTGTGTCTTTAAATTTTTCCATGCCTGTTTTTATAAGCATATAAGATGCAGCGGCAAGTGCCGCAAAAATAACTGTTCCTACTATCACGCGAGCTTTATTTTGCTTCATGCCGGATAAACCATGGTTTTTCAATCCTTCAAACATCGCTCCGATTTTTGTCCTGCAAACTTTTAGAGGTTTGTCTGTTTTAAGGGCAGTGTCATCAATATCTGCAATAAAATTGTTGTTAAAATATTCTTCAGTCCCAGGGATATAAAAGGTTTTAGAACCAATTCCTGTTACTGCGTTAAAAATTGCCTTGGGCAAATTTTTAATATTTTTATAATCTTCAAATGTTGGGTTTGGATTGCTTTCAAACTGCTCTATTACATTTTTATCCGAGAAAAATCTATATACAAAACGTTTAAGTTTCCTGTTTCCTGTTCTTAAAAAATCAAACGCGGGAGAATTGCAAAATTTTTCCGCCTGTTCTTTGGCTAAATCCTCAAACCCTTCACCAATCGAAAGTTTTTCGATAAAATCTGAAGGCTTTTTATTTATGCCGGTTATATGCACAAAATTTTTGCTTGCTTCCTGGTAGTTTGACATTGCCTTTGCATTTCCAGTCCCGCCATATTTCGGGTCCAAAATGCAGCCGTCTTTTATAATGTTTTTTGCATTTTTTAAACTTGTCGTGTGCTCTTCAATTCTGATACCCAATGTTCGGCAAAGCCCGCTTGTAATGGCTTTTGAAGCTAAATATCCGCCTGCTGCAATCCGCGCCCCGCCTTTTATGCGGCTATTTTTATTATCTGTTCTTTGTTTTCCGGAAAAACTTACCGAAGATACACCAACCAAGTATATAATTCCTTTTCCCAACTTACATAAATAAAAACTCTTTAAAATAAAAAATTGCCCGCAAAGTTAAAACCTTGCAAGGCAAAGATATTTAAAATATTTTCAGGCAATTGATAAGGGCTAAATATAAGGGCTAAAACCTATTTTCCAATCTCAAGTGCTCTGTTTGCCATTGTTTTTGCAATTGTAAGCACGCTGATGCTTGCTTCATAGGCTCTTTGCGCCAAAACCGCATCTGCCATATCAACCATAGGGTTTACGTTTGAAG
>CANSKM010000198.1 GCA_947647475.1 uncultured bacterium | reverse complement strand
GTGCAAAGCCAAGTTCCACAAGGATATCTGTGACATTGTTTGAATCTTTAATTTTAAATTCGGGAATATCATCCGGCACGCCTTTATTTTGAACAACATTGATAAAATCTTCCTGAGCTTTGTCTGCGGCTTCTTTTCCGTTGTACATACGGGTAATTTCATAAGCAAGGCGCATTTTTTCATCTCTCGGGTTGTTGTCTTTGTTGAATTCAATATCGGTTAGGAGTGTAAAATATTTTTCCATTAATTCATCCGGAATAGACATCAGCTTACCGTACATATTTTTCGGGCTTTCCGTAAGCGAGATGCAGTGTTCGGGGTATGTTTTAGACATCTTTACAACGCCGTCCGTGCCTTCAATCAAAGGAAGCATAAAGGCAATTTGGGCTTTTTTCAAACCGTAAAAGGCTTGAATGTCGCGGCCCATAAGGAGGTTAAACCTTTGGTCTGTGCCGCCGAATTCAATGTCTGCATCCACTGCAACGCTGTCATAGCCTTGCATTAAGGGATAGAAAAATTCTACAGGGCTAATCGGGAGGCCTTCTGCGTATCTTTTTGCAAAATCATCACGCGTCATAAGCTTTGCAACGGTGGTGGCCGATGCGAGCTTTAAAAAATCCGTAAATTGCATTGAATGGAGCCAATCTGCGTTGTTTTTAACCTCGGCTTTTGTAACATCCAAAACTTTTGACATCTGGTCAAAATATGTTTTTGCATTTTCCTGAACCTGCTCTTTTGAAAGTGCCGGGCGGGTTTCAGACTTTCCTGAAGGGTCTCCTACCATAGCAGTTGCGCCGCCAACGATTAAAACAATTGTATGGCCAAGCTCTTGAAACTTTTTCAGCTTGCGCATTACAACGGTGTGGCCAAGGTGTAAATCAGGCCTTGTAGGGTCCAGGCCAAGTTTTACCCTTAAAGGTTTTTTGGAATAATATGAATTTTGAAGCAGTTTTGCAAGTTCTTCTACGCCGTTTGGCAATATTTCAGCGCCTTTTGAAATTTCAAGCGCCTGTTGCAGAAATTTTTCTTCAAGTTTCACATCTTCCATCGATACGATTTTCCTTATTTTTTACCTACCCGTTTATGATACCAAAAACACTTCCCTAAAGCAAAATTTAAAGCACGAAGCTCTTATTGGATTTTTAAAAATCAACTAATAAAAACACCCTCCTTTAAGGCAGGAAGGTGTTTTTTAATTGTATAATTTTCTTTTCTAAAGCGTGTTTGAAGGGGTTGGCGCAGTTGCAGCGGGTGTTTGCGCCGGCTTTGTAAGCTCAAGCACAATCGGGTCTTGTTTAAAGGCATCTGCGTTTGATTTAATTTTTGAAATAAACGCCTGGGTTTCTCTAAACGGAGGAACGCCTTTATATCTTGCAACGTTGCCCGGGCCTGCATTATATGCGGCAAGAGCTAAGTCCATTGAGCCGAATTTTTTGTACATCATCTGATAATACATAATTCCGCCTTTAATGTTGTCATTTACAATGTATGGATTTACACCAAGCCTTCTTGCTGTGTCAGGCATGAGCTGAAATAGGCCGACAGCACCTGAAGCACCTTTTTTGGTCGGAATAAATTCTGATTCCAATTTGGCAATGCTTAGTGCGATACAAGGGTCAACACCCATATTTAGCGCAGTTTTCACGATTGCCGTTTTAATTTCACCGGGCGATTGAGCCGCATCAGCTGTGTTAGCAAAACCGAAGCAAAGCATGCAAACGGCGACTAACAAAGTTTTCATAAGCTTTTTCGTCATAAAATAATCCTCTTTTTTCATATCTAACAGGGTAAAAACTTGAAACTGCATTTTCTTCTAACACTTAATTTATGCACCTCAAGACAAAACCCAAGTTTGTAAACATAATATACATACAACACAGGGTTTTTGCAACCCCCTAAAAGGGCTATATAATCTGTAAAGCATTATGGCACAAGGATTTACGCTATACTAACAATGTAGCAGAAATAACAAAATGGGGATTGTTTTTTGTATTTTTTGGTCAAATATTTTAAATATCTTGAAAATATTATGTTTTTTATGATAGAATTTATTTTATAGTTTTGTTTTTGCCTGAGGCAAAATCTTAATGCAACGTGATTATCATTTTGGCGCAAAAGCAGCAAGAGCAAAATTTTTGACAAGAAAAAGATATGGAGAACTGGCCGAGTGGCTGAAGGCGGCACCCTGCTAAGGTGTTATGTGGAGTTATCTGCATCCCGGGTTCGAATCCCGGGTTCTCCGAATTTTAAAGGCTCCTTTAAAGGAGCCTTTTTATGTTTTGAATAATAGAGTTAAAATCTTTACTGCTTGCCTAAAAGTTCTTTTTCTTTTTTGCTCATAATCTTATCATACGCACCTATTTTATAATCCAATTTGTCGATTGTTTCTTGAATTGTGTCGCGCCTTTGGATGAGCTTCTCTCTTTCTTCAATTAAAATCTGTTTGCGCTCTTCCCTTGTGGTGTCGCCCTTTTGGAAAAGCTCAATATATCTTGCCAAAACTTCAATTGAAAGCCCTGCACCTCTCATACATTTAATAAATTCTATCCAGCTGCAGTCTGCCTCAGAATATTCTCTGATTCCGCTTGAATTTTTCTTTACATTGGGCAAAAGTCCCTCTTTTTCGTAATATCTCAGGGTGTCTGGGGAAATGTCATATTTTTTGCTAACTTTGGATATTTTCATAAAAATTCCTTTAAAAATGTATAATAATACTCTACACCTTGAGGCGGACTCCAAGTCAAGCAAAAATTAATTTGCATGTTCAAGATGTTCAAGCGCCTTTTCCAAAATATCCTTCACATGCTCATCATCAAGCGCATAATAAACATTTTTACCTTTTTTCTCCGGCCGCACAAGCTTTGCTGTCCTTAAAACCTTTAGCTGGTGTGAAACGGCGGATTTTGTCATATTTAAAAGCCCTGCAAGGTCATTTACGCACATTTCACTTTCTTCAAGCGCCCAAAGAAGCTGTATTCTTGTCGAATCGCCCATGACTTTAAAAAAATCCGAAAGTTCGTATAAAATATTTGTTTTTGGCATTTTTTGCCTTGTTTTGTCTAAAGGTTTTACGCCGCAGGCTTTTTTGCCCCCGCTTTTATTTTCTTTATTTTCTTTTTCCATTTAAAACCCCGTTTTTATCAATTATATTTTTATTTGTGCTCCATTGTCAAATTGAAAAATCAAAAAATTTTGTGTGTTCTGTTACCTGATATGCTTGCAAACCTCTTGATTGTCACGCCGGTATATCTTTTAAATGCCGCATCAACAAGCTTGTTTTTTTGGTTAACAGCCCTCTTGACAATTGAACAGTTGTTCAACTATAATATTAATATATGGT
>CANSKM010000197.1 GCA_947647475.1 uncultured bacterium | reverse complement strand
GAACTTTTAACCCAGGAAAATATAGGCGAGAGCAACGTTACAATTGCAGTAACAGACAGTGATGAAAAGAATTTGCTCTGCTCTCTTCTTGTAAAACAGCTTGGTGCAAAAAGGGTTATAACCCGTGTGGGGCAAATGGCAACGGCTTCCTTGTTTGAAAAAGTCGGGGTGGATGTTGCGGTTTCCCCTAAAAAAGCGGCGCTGAACGAGATTAAAAACAGAATTGTAGATTATAAAGAAGGCTTGCTTGCAACGGTTGAAATGGGCCTTGCTGAAATCCTTGAAATAAATATTCCTGAAAACTTT
This sequence comes from uncultured bacterium, assembly GCA_947647475.1. Lineage (GTDB taxonomy): Bacteria > Cyanobacteriota > Vampirovibrionia > Gastranaerophilales > Gastranaerophilaceae > MGBC122484. Next base: position 3,046 of record CANSKM010000197.1, on the reverse strand, counting down.
AAAGATACGGCCCTAATGAACATAACGCTTCCAAAACGTGCGGTTGTAGCAATTATTCAAAGAGGCTCAAAGGTAATTATTCCAAAGGGCCAAACGCTTGTTCGGGGAAGAGATTCTTTAATTATATTTACGAAATCTGATGATGCTGAAGCAATCAGAGGATATTTTAACAAGTTGGTGAGAGAGTAATAATGCGCCTTTATGTTGTAATAAATACGGTCGGGATAATTTTACGCTACATTGCAATCGTGATGTTTTTGCCTGTCCTTTTTGCGCTTTGCTATAGAGAATACGGGTCAATATTGCCTTTTGTGTCGGGTGCCGTTGTGTCACTTGTGCTCGGCGGGCTTTTTTCTTTAAACAAGGCTTCAGAAAAAGATATCGACACAATAAACAAAGCGGAAGCTCTTGCTATTGCTTTCTTTTCCTGGGTTCTTTTTGCTCTTGTTGCTGCAATTCCATATCTTTTTTATAATTTAGGAGTTGTGAACTCTTTATTTGAAGCGGTTTCAGGTGTTTCAACAACAGGTGCCACAATTTTAAATGATTTTTCAATTTTTCCTAAAACTTTTTTCTTCTATCGTTCTATGACCCAATGGTTTGGCGGCATGGGAATCATTGTATTGTTTATTGCCATTTTGCCAAAGTTTGCTGTTGCTGGGCGCCAGATGTTTTTTGCAGAATCTCCAAACCCTGCGGAAGAAAAGGTGACCCCGAGGGTTCGCCACACGGCAAGCTGGCTTTGGGCAATTTATGTCGGGCTTACCGTGTTGCAAATTATTGTTTTAAAATGTGCCGGGCTTGATTTTTACCACAGCATCTGCACCTCCTTTTCAACCGTTGGTGCAGGCGGGTTTTCCCCTAATGCTGAAAGCACAATAGGCTACGGGAGTAATGTCATAACTGCCATTATAATGATATTTGCCTTCCTTGCGGGCACAAACTTTATCATTCTTTATAAATTTTTTATTCAAGGGAAATTCAAAGCTCCTTTTAAAAGTGAAGAATTTATGACATATCTTCTTGCTGTCCTTATTTTAGGCGGTCTTACAGCGCTTTCTTTGTGTTTAAATTCAGGCTATAATCCAAAAGACGGTATCTTAGCAGGGCTTTTCCAGACAATAAGCGTTATGACATCCACTGGCTTTGCCTCTGTCGATTTTAATCAATGGGATTTTTCAAGCAAGCTCCTTCTTTTTCTTTCAATGTTTGTAAGTGCTTCGGCGATTTCTGCCTGCGGCGGTTTGAAAATTACAAGGTGGATATTTGTTTTTAAATATATTAAAAGGGAATTAAATAAAATTATGCACCCGAGCGGGGTTTACCCGATACGCCTTGAGGGCGGGGTTGTAAGCTCTGAAACGGCACAACAGATGATGGCTTTTGTTGTTTTCTATTTTGCCCTTTTTGGAATAACGGCTTTTATTGTTGGGCTTATTGAGCAAAACACGACAACTGCCGTTGTAGGTTCAATTGCAACCCTTGGAAATATTGGCCCAGGGTTTGGCGCTTTAGGGCCTATGGGAAGCTTTGACAATCTTCAAACTGCAACAAAATTTATCTTTATGTTTAATATGTTGGTTGGAAGGCTTGAATTAATCCCGTTCTTAGCCATTTTGCACAAAGACATGTGGGCAATAAAGAAATAGTGTTTTGCAATATTTTTTGTCCTAAAATGTGCAAAATGTGTGACGATTAGTCTTTTTTCAAGCTTTTTTCAAGGGCGGTTTCAAGGGTTTTAATTTTATTTTCCAAAGTTTTTACGCGAAGCTCGGAATCATCCGCCCCGACAGAGGTTTTTTCATATTGTCTTTTAAGTCTTGATTGTTCTTTTTTTAAATTTTTAACGGTAAAAAGCATTAAAATTACCCCTAAAATAAAGCCTGATGCAAAATATGCGGCATTATATATTGAAAATTCCGTTATTAAATTCATTATTTTTATTCTCCTTTTTTATTATGGTAAAAAACCGTTTAAAATCATTGTCATATCGGCTTTCATCCAATTTAAACTCCATTATATCACCTGTTTTCGGGTGTGTAAAATTCAGATAATAAGACATTAAAAGCTGTTCTGTCGTTTTAAAGTTTAATTTGCTTCTAAACCCTTTTGCACCATATAACGTATCCCCATAAACAGGATGGTTAATTGATGCCATATGGCAGCGGATTTGATGTGTGCGGCCCGTTTTAAGCTCCAATTCAACAAGGGTTAAATCTTCAAACCTTTCTAAAACCTTGAAAAGGGTTATTGCTTCCTGTCCTTCATTTTCTTTTGCGATGTTCATTTTTACGGTTTTTTGCATAAAATGCACAAGAGGCTTATCGATTATTCCTTCATTTTCTTCTATTATTCCGTGAACCACGGCCAAATATTTTCTTTTTGCCTCTTTTGATTGAATTTGTTTTTGAAGGTTTATGTGTGCTTCGTTTGTTTTTGCAATTAAAATAAGCCCCGATGTATTTTTATCAAGCCTGTGAACAATTCCGCGTCTTTCTTCTCCTTGAATATCTGAAAGCGCACAGCCATAGTATAGAAGGGCATTTACAAGTGTCCCTGTTTTATTCAAGGGTGTCGGGTGGGTCAAAATTCCTTTTTGTTTGTTTAAAACAAGCAAAAAATCGTCTTCAAAAACAATGTCTAAATCAATTTTTTCAGGCAAAATGCAGCCTACATCTTTTTTTTGCTCATTAATTTCTATAATATCACCCGCTTTCAGCTTAAAAGAAGACTTTACGGGTTTTGAATTTACCGTAATTTCTGCGCTCTCTATCATTTTTTGGATTTTAGAGCGGCTGAATTCAAGTTCAGGAGCAAGCTCAAGTATTGCAGTATCAACCCTTACGTTGTTTAAGGTGTTTTCTAATTTCTTCATAGATGATTAATCCTGCAAGTAAAATAATTGAGGTTGAAATTAAGATATCAAAAAAGTTGAACACAGCAAAATTTATAAAATTTAATTTAATAAAATCTATAACATATCCGTGTTCAAGCCTTTCAACAAGGTTTCCTAAAATCCCCGATGTAAGACAGATAAGAGTTAAAG
>CANSKM010000196.1 GCA_947647475.1 uncultured bacterium | reverse complement strand
GTGCATCAATTGCAACAATTGCAGGGGTTATTCTTTCATAAATTTTTGTAAATATACCTTCTTCCGTGGTTTGGGCTGCAGATGCTTTTGGCATTAAGTTTTGAAATGTATCAAGGGCGGGCATGGAAAAATTTACAAATATAAACAAAATTATAAGCAAAAAATATCTTTTCAATGTTTTGTACATTCAATAATACTCCGAATTTATATGCATTTTAATTAAAACATCTTGAACATTAAAATTAAATTGCTCCAAGTGTTTAAGTGTGTTATAATTCTTGTAACTTTTACGAAAGGAAGAGAAATGAGAAATATTGAGGTTTTTAAAAGACATCTAAGAGAAAAAAGAGCCGTGAAAATCATTTCAGGCATCGATAATTACAATCTTGACAGTGTTAGAGACGTTACAAAAGCTGCACAGCTTGGTTTAGCAAGCGCTGTGGATGTTGCTGCAAGCGAAGAAGTTATTAAAGTTGCAAAACAAAACACAAAGCTTCCTGTTTTTGTATCATCTGTTGAACCGTTTAAACTTGCAAAGGCTGTTCAATGGGGCGCTGATGCAATTGAAATCGGAAACTTTGATGCTTTATACAAACAAGGGCTTGAATTCGGCGCAGATGATATCTATGAAATCGCTCTTGAAACTTTAACTTTAACACCGAACGGAATTTTCACATGTGTTACAATCCCCGGGAATATTCCTGTTGAAGAACAAATTGAACTTGCTAAAAAGCTTGAACTTCTTGGCATCGATATGATTCAAACAGAAGGCAGCAAAGCAGGCGCTGTTCAAAAAGCAAAAAGCGCTCAGGAATTTTTAAATCTTGCAAAAGTAACAATTTCAAACACTATGGAAATTGCAAGACACGTTGGAATTCCTATAATGACAGCATCTGGCGTTAACGCAGACACTGCTCCTTTGGCATTTGCCGCAGGCGCAAGCGCAGTTGGTGTTGGTTCTGCCGTTAACAAACAGCAAACTCAAATTGCAATGATTGCAGCCGTTAGAAAAGTTGTTGGCGCAATTGCATACAGAGATGCTTTCAGAAGAGACATCTACGAAACAAACCAACATCTTTTGATGAGATAATATTATTTAGTGTTTAATAATTCAAATTTAAACTGTCCTTGGTTTTTTAAACCGGGACAGTTTTTTATGCTAATTATTCAAGTATTTCATAACAAGAATTAATTTTATTTTCAATGATTGATATAAAACGCCCGTAAGGCTGGGTGTCACTATGTTCTTGTTCGTTGTTCAATAGAGCCATTTTTAAAACATAAATAAGATTTGAAATCTCAAGAATTTTTTCTTTTGCTTTACTTGTTTTATTTCCTTCCACGGTATATTTTCCTGTTTTGCAATCTTGTAGCTAGCAAATATACTTGAATTTTATACGAAAATAAAATATATGGCAAGTTTTGAAAAAGATTTTAAGCTTCTTGGAAAAAGAATTGCTGATTGCAGGAAAAAAGCGGGTTTTACTCAGTTACAACTTGCAATAAAACTTGAAATCACAAGGGAGCATTTAAGCCATGTTGAAGTTGGAATTAAACATCCAAGTGTTGAATTATTATTTCTAATTGCAAAAACATTGAATATTAAGGCTAATGCTCTGTTTGATTTTGAATAATCTTGAGCCTACATCATAGGCTTATTCTTATTTGCCATGTCGTTAATTATGTTTGAAATCTTTTGCGGCATAAACCCTGAACATGTGTTCCAAATAAGAGTCTGCACGGCGGTTTCTGGATGTTCCGGGTTTCCTTTAACCTTACAAACGCCTTTAAGTAAATCAATTGTCCCATCCGGGCAAGATTCAAAGTGTCCGCAGTTTTGGCAAACTTTTAAAATAAACCCTTTGCTTTTGAGTTTTCTTGAAATGTCTTCCATTGCATCATACATTCTTAAATGCGCGTCAGACACAAACCTTCTTTTCTTAAATCTGAAAACAACCTTTCTCATGCCATCTTCAGATACAAGGTCCAGTTTGCAGATTAAATCTTTTCTGCCATCTGAAACAATTGAATTTACGGTGGCAGAGTTTACGTTTTCATCCTCGTGAATTTGTTTTTGAATTCCTTTTAAGGAAATTTTCTTTGTTACAACCTTAAAGTTCAACATAAAAGAGCAAATAGGGTATAAAATCAAATACATTAAAGATTTTGGCCCAAGCCTTGAGGCTAAAACGCCAGTTGCTGTGCTAAAAAGTGCAAGCACGCCAAGGTGCAGAATATATCTTAAACCGATTCCTGATAAAAACGTGAATGAAGAATATAAGAGAATTCCATACACAATAAGTGCAAAAAGCGCACCGGGCTTTAGGGTTGAAAATACAAATTCTATAAAATACCATGGTTTTTTGTGCAAAAGGGGAAGATAATATTTAAACAAAGAATACCTTGAAGAGAGGTTTGCCGTGCTTGCATCAAAATTTTCAACATCCACGCTTGATGCCATAAAGGGGCAATACATGGGTTTTAGGTTGTTGCTTGCAAGAAAGAGTGAATATTTTAATTCATCGTTCCTTGTTTCAAAGCAAACGCGGCCCGTTTTTTCAAGAACGTCTGCCGTCATAGCGCAGTTGTTTCCGTCAATCACCTGGGCCAATTCAAACATTCTTCTTGAAATATTTACCGTATTATTCACAAAATGCTGTTTTGCGTTTAAAATTTGATATTTCAATTGATAGAGCATGCTTTTAGAAGATGTGCGTACTTCAAGCCTTCCCGTTAAAACGGTTGAATCTTCATAAATGTTTTTATTAACGGCTTCTAAATAATTTTCGCCCACAACCCTGTCTGCGCCTAAAAATACAAAGGCATCAAATTTGTTTTCAGGCAAAAGTTTTTCAACAAAAACAGAAATTGCCTTATCCTTCGAAAAGAATTCAGGGTTTTCAATGTAGTGGATAATAGCGCCATAAACGCATTCAGGGAGGAAATTAACCGAATCTTTTTCCCTTTGAACCACAACATGCACGGAATAATTTTGCTTTGAATATGTTTGATTATTTAAAGATTCTAAAAGCTCTCTAAGCCTTTTGTGCTTGTTGTTTGCCCAAATGATAACGCAAAGTTTGTTTTCTTTTAAATTCATCTGCTGCATATAATGCTCATTTTTAAGAAAGCCTTTTCTCCAAAAAGCCTTGAAATTGAGCGTAAAAAGGTATATGCAATAGAAAATAAGGTATAAAAATAATAAAAACAGTATAAGATTTATTACTAGCATTGCATCATTTTAAATAAAAAAGTATTAAAAATCCAGCTTTCTTTACGATATTTTGCGATAATTTTATGATAAAATTTTTCTATGATTACATTTTTAGGGCAATGTGTACAAAATTTCGCAGAGGCGCTT
>CANSKM010000195.1 GCA_947647475.1 uncultured bacterium | reverse complement strand
GCCAAAAATTATCGAAATTACTATTAAACCGCCCCAAATGTAGTTCATAACCAGCCTTAATGTTTCACAAGGTCGTAATTATGATAGTTCCAGGCGTTTTCATTTATCTTATACATTGTCTTCGAGCCGCTTTTCACCGATTCAATTAAAACGCGCTTTATCGCATTTTCTATAACTTCAGAATTTGCAAGCCGCCCAAAAGCAGGATATAGCTTTGCATTCAGCTGTTTTAAACTAAATTCTTTAATGTCTGAAATCTCATCTAAATAGCAGGCGCCAACCACAAATTCATCGAGCGGCGTATTTATGTTTTTGTTTTCAATATACTCTCTAAAGCTGAGCGTTTCGGCCCTTTTTTCTTTTTTTGAAGTTTTAGCAGGCTCTTTTTTTGCACCTTCTGCCGTTTCTTTTGCCGAATTTTGTTCGCCGGCTGTATTTGCCGCATCTTCAGTGCTTTTGCCCTGCTCTTCTACAGTTACCGTTATATTTTTCTCATCCCCTTTTTCAATAACGGTGCTGTTTTCGTTGAAATCAAGCGCATCATCAATGCAGCTTATATCGCATTCAACTTCACCAAGCACGGTCACATCAGCCTTTTTGGCTTCTTTTGCGTTGTTTTCTGTTTCAGCAGGCGCAACATTTTCAATAACTTCTTGTGTTTCGTTTTTTGTCTCTGCTGCATCAGCCGCATCTTCTGCATCTGAATTTTTAGCCGTTTTTTTGCTTAAATTTCCGTATTCAAGGCGCGCAGCCTCTTTAAAATTGGTTTCAAAATTTTCCCAGTCCTCTTTTTTGTAGAGCATAGATTTTACATACTGGTCAAATTCGCTTCCTATAATATCCGGAATGTCGGATTCAAGCGACAAATCGCAAACATCGTTATATTTTACGGTCAGTTTATATTTTGCCATAATATTTAGCCTTTTGGTTGCCTTTGGTCTTGTTTTAAGCTTCCCTGCTGCGTTTTAAAATGTCTTCACGCCATTTTGCAAGTTCATCTTCGATAAATTTTGCATCGTCAGATGAAATTTCAATTTCAATTTCGCCCTTTTTTATTTTAAAAACATATTCTGCCATTTAAAACTCCTTTTAAACTTAACCTTATTATCTTATATATTCAAACTATTGACAATATTTTTTTGACTTTTTAAATAAAAAAATTAAATAAAAGATATAAAATTATGCATTTTGCTCCTAAAAACCCCTGGGGAGGCAGTATTTTTTACCCAAAAACAAAAAGTTTGAGTAGGCTTTAATAAATTTTTTCAAAAATCCTCCGTTTAGATGACAAAACAATGTTGCATTTTTCCTATACTAGTGTGTGGGAGAATAGGTTTTTTAAATTTAAAGGTATAATCAGTGTTTAATTACAACTTGATAAATCCTATAAATATTACATACAGAAACCCAAAGCAAGACCCTTCCTATAAAAAGGAAGATGGCAAAGAAGGTGGGCAGGGTAATCTTTTGGCGCCCGTAAACCCGGACGAAAAAGGCCAAAGGCAGTTTCCAAACGGAAACAAGGTTCAAATTGATTATACAAAAAATAAGGTAAATATCGCTCAAGTTATTGAAGATTTTAAAAGCACAATTGCCGCAATTAACGCGCCAGAGGAGATTGCAGGCGAAGTAAATTCCTATCTTGGCCTTGTAGAGCGCGAATCCAAGAAGGAAAACCCTTCAAGAGAAATTGTCCTCTCAAACCTTAGAAATGCTTCAAAAATTTCAGACAGATTTATTGAAGACAGCCTGAAAAAGCCCTCTACCGTTGTGGAAGATTGGGTTAATGCGCTCTTTTTACAACATGTGGATTTAAAATCTGACCCAAGCTTTGTAAATGAGGCATTCAGGGTGCAAATTCCTGAAAATAAAAGGCAAAACCTTGGTGTAACCGGGGCTGCTGCGGGCGTTGATACTTTTGAACATTCAGCTTCAACGGTTTCCGCTTCTTCTGGCGCTTCAAGCGAAATTGCAGGCAGGGTAAATGGCTTCAATGCTTTTGATGCCGGTTTAAACTCTACACCTTTGCTTGATGCCGGTTTAAACGCTGTGTCTGATGCGGATTTAGAAGCTGCACCCTCTGCTTTTGAAACACAAGGTGCATCATTAAACACGGTTTCCTCCTCAAATGATTTTGGGGCAAGCAGTGTAAATATTTACGATATTCCGCAAAACAAGGTAACCTTGAATGAAATTAAGCCGATTGGAAGTGCCGGAAACGGCTATTATATCGAGGATGCTACCGGTTCTGTGTCTACTTTTGGCGCTCAGGCTGAAATTTCAAGTGCTTCGGTTTCTTTTAAGGGCGAAAAAGCAGATATAAATAAAGATTTGACCTATTCAACTACGGCGCCCGATTTGGGTAATGCCCATCTCCATGGCGCCGTTTCTTTTGAAGAAGTTCAAAATGTTGAAAATGAGGCCGATACAGGAGTTTATAAAATAGGCTCTACGGAAGGCTCTTCAAAAGGCACAAACAGGGCTTTAAGGACAAATTCGGCTTCAAACCAAAAGCAGGTGCCTTCTTTAAGCTACAACGAAGCAAATTTTGGCAATTCGGAAGGTCTTGCGCTGCCGCCAAAGGCTATGAGCCTTGAAGAGCGGGCTGCAAGGAGCAATTTTGTTCGTGCAAAAAGAATTGTAAAAGAAAACGGCGATCCTTATAACGCCCTTAAACTCTATGATGAAGCCTTAAAATTAGTTCAAAACTCAGATGATGAGAACCTAAAGGCCGCCATTCATTTTGAGCGCGGAAAGGTCTTTGATGATTATGATTATGCCGAATATGCCCTAAAAGACTACAATAGCGCCACAAAATGTTCTGATTACAATTTAAAAACCCACGCGCACATCAAAATGGGCAGAATTTATGATGATTATGTAATGTTTGACCCTGCCGTACAGCAGTATTCACTTGCGGTTGAGACTTCTGAAGAGGCTCAAAACCCTGCAGGGAAAACGAAAGCGCTTAAATATCTTGCCGCACTTTTTGCAGACAGATATGATAAAGAAAATACGGAAATTTTTAACGCCTTATCAGTTGATGCTGCAAGGGAAACGGGGAATTTGAAAACGCTTTCAAAAACTCTTATGGATGCGGCTGAAAATTTTGAATATGTGGGCGAAGACACAAAGGCGCTTAAAACCTATAAGGAAGCGGCAAAAGTGCTCTATGAAACGGGCGATTTCGACACTCTTTCGAAAAATTATGAGGCGGCTTCTGAAATTATGGAACGCCTTGGAAATGGCGCTAAAGCAATGAGTCTTTTATCAAAGGCGCTTCTGTATCGTCAAAAAGCTGAACTTCAAGCGGCCTAGAAGGCAGCACCAGCTTGATTTTTGCGTGGCTCACCTTTTTATC
>CANSKM010000194.1 GCA_947647475.1 uncultured bacterium | reverse complement strand
CATATCGGCAGCTTCTTTTAAAACTCTTTTTAAGTTGCATCTTGGGCAACCTTCAAAAGGTGTACCGTCTGCGTTGTGAATATCGCAAATAATTCTTGCAACATTTGTCCCTTCTTCCTCATTTTTTCTCCAGGGAAGAAGCGAAAATGTTGAAAGGTCAGGGAAAAAGTACATATCTGATGTTTCAATGCTTCTAAAACCTTTGATTGAAGAACCGTCCAGCATGCATTCATTGTTTAAAACCTTGTCAATTTGGGTTGCAGGAACGGCCATATTTTTAACTTTACCGTTTATATCAACAAATTGAAGTCTGATAAATCGGACATTGTTTTTTTCAATAATACTTTTGATTTCTTCTTTTGTTAATGCTTTTCCTTGTTCAGGGATGTAATCCATTTTAATTCCTCCTGGTATTTTACCTCCCTATTATTACCCGACATGGCAATATAAGTCAAAAAATTGTAACCTTTTGTTACAATCGTAGTAAATAGACTCAATGTAAACTGCTACAAAACATAAAGTTATGTAAATATTAATTGAATTTTGTTAAAATTTAGGGATAATTATATTAAAGGCTTTACTTATAAATGCTTTTTACATATAGTAATAAATAGAAATATAATTACTACAATAATAACCAAACGTTAAAACAATATGAGGGTCACATAAAGTGGAAAAGTTCAGACTAGATAACTACGACAGAAAAACAACCGACTACAGCAGATACTCGTCTCAAGCCAATATTAAGGTTATAGGTGTTGGCGGCGGCGGCGGAAATGCTGTTAATCGAATGATAAAAGCTGGCCTCGGCGGTGTTGAATTTTGGGCAATGAACACAGATGCACAAGTATTGGAAATGTCCTCAGCACCAAAGAAAATTCAGCTCGGTGCAAAACTTACAAGCGGCCTTGGCGCAGGTGGTGACCCTTCAGTTGGCGAAAAGGCAGCAGAAGAATCAAGAGAAGATTTATTAGTTGCGCTTGACGGCTCCGATATGGTATTTGTTACAGCAGGTATGGGCGGCGGAACAGGAACAGGTGCTGCTCCCGTTGTTGCAAAAATTGCAAAAGAATTAGGTGCCCTTACAATCGGCGTTGTTACAAAACCTTTCGGTTTTGAAGGTAAAAAGCGTATGAACCAGGCCGTTGCAGGTTTGGAAAAATTAAAAGAAAATGTTGATGCCCTTATTGTTATCCCTAACGACAAATTAATTGAAGTAGTTGAAAGACGTACAACAATGAGAGATGCATTCCTTGTTGTTGACGAAGTTCTTCTAAGAGGTGTTCAAGGCATTTCAGACATCATCGTTATCCCCGGACTTATTAACGTTGACTTTGCCGATGTACGCGCCGTTATGCAAGCTTCAGGTTCTGCCTTAATGGGTATCGGTAAAGCTTCAGGCGAAGGCAGGGCAATGGAAGCCGCCAAACTTGCAATCAATTCTAAACTTCTTGAAACTTCAATTAACGGTGCAACCGGTATTATTATGAACGTTTCAGGCGGCCCGGATATGACACTTCATGAAGTTAACGAAGCTGCAAGTGTTATCCACGATGCAGTTGCAGATAATGCAGAAGTTATCTTCGGTTCTGTAATCGACGATAGAATTCAGGGAGAAATCCAAATTACCGTTATTGCAACAGGCTTCCAGCTTAAAGACAACAATGCTCCGCAGGCACAAGAAAGAAAACTTAGCGCGGCTGACATCTTCGGTGGCGGTTTATCCTTCTCAGATTTAGGAAATAAACCTGCTCAACCACAGCAACAGCCAAGCCAAACTTTCTTTGAACCTTCAAGACCTTCTCACGAACCGGCCGGCGGCGGATTGTTAGACATTCCGGAATTCTTAAATCCGAAAAGATAAAAACTTTTAAAATATAATTATAAAAGGCAGGAAATTAAAACCTGCCTTTTATATTGACTAAAAATCATACATTTAAAGCTTAACAAAGCTACATTTCAAGCGGTAAAATTCCAATATGATTATTCAGCTTGTAAGCGATTATTTGTCATATCTTGAAATTGAACGGGGTTTAAGCAAAAACACAATAGCCGCGTATAAAAATGACCTTTATTTATTCCTTGAATTTTTAAACGGCATAAGCGAAATTGAAAGCATAAAAAGACATCATTTAAGTGACTATATAAAATATTTAGGCGCAAACGGACATAATACGGCAACAATTACAAGAAAAATCGCTTCCATTAAAGGTTTTTTCAGATATTTATGTTCTGTAAAAGAAATTAAAGCAAACCCTGCACTTTCAATCACTTCCCCCAAGGTTTCCAAGAAATTACCAAAAGTTATGAGCACGGATGAGATTGAAAAACTTTTTAAAGAAAAAATGGATACTCGCGAACTTGCCGTGTTTGAACTTTTATACACAACAGGCCTCCGTGTTTCTGAACTTGTTGAATTAGATATTAAAAATATTGACCTTAAAAATAACACTATAAGAACCATCGGAAAAGGAAGTAAAGAGCGGGTTATCCCGATTGGAACAAAGGCAAAAACTGCCCTCAAAAATTACCTAAAAGAACGGGAGATGACACTTAAACTTTCAAATTCAAGAAAAAAAGAAGAGGGCAAGGTTTTTCTGAATAATTTCGCAGAAAAAATCACACGCCAATGGGTCTATAGCTTCATCAGGGGCCTTGGCGACATTATTCATAAATCAATCTCCCCGCACACAATAAGACACACTTTTGCAACTCATCTTCTTGAAAACGGAGCCGATTTAAGAGTTGTTCAAGAGCTTTTGGGGCACGCAAACATTGTCACCACACAACTTTACACCCATATTTCAAAGAAGCACTTGAAGGATGTGTATTTTGCAATCAATGGATAAAACACAAAGCCATACACATTTAACGGATAATACCCAAAATTTCACCGTAAAAGAAATTGTGCACAACAAAGAAAATTTTATGGAACTTCTTTTAATCGGAGATGAAGAAGAAAAAATGGTCTTAAAATATTTAAAGACCGCAAAGCTTTATGCCTTATACGATTTAGAGATTTTAAAATCAATCTGTGCCGTTGTTAAAAAAGATAATAAAACTGTTGAAATTAAAAACCTTGCTACGTATCCAAAATTCCAAAATCAAGGCTGTGCAAGCTTTTTACTCACATTCATTTTTGAAAAATACAAAGATTTTAAATACGTAATTCTTGGCACGGGAGAAAACGAAAAAACGTTGAATTTTTATAAAAGCAAAGGTTTTGTTGAATTTGGGCGCATTGAAAATTTTTTCACAAAGAACTATTCTCATCCGATTTTTGAAAACGGAATTCAATTAAAAGATATGATATTTTTAAAGAAAAAGCTTTAAAAAAGCGCCCGGAAAAACGGGCGCTAAAATTTTTATAATTACAGACTTTCCTTTAAGCTAGGCTTTTGGGCGCATCGT
>CANSKM010000193.1 GCA_947647475.1 uncultured bacterium | reverse complement strand
GCGAGGGCAGCCAAAAGGAGAGAGGCCACCAAAAGCGCCATGAGCATTTCGACGAGGGAAAAAGCAGCGTGTTTTTTGGAATTGTCAGGCCTTGCCTGACCTACGGGGGTTTTCATTGAGTCTGCAGCCGTCATTGCGGGCAACCAACGGGAGTGCGGCAATCCAGAGAAGATGAACTTGGAAAGTATTTTTTGGTCATCACCTTTCCTGCGACATTGGTTTCTGGATTGCTTCGGTACGCTGTCGCTTCCCTCGCAATGACGGGCGCGGCCATTGGATGGCGCACAGAGTATGTCCTCGCAATGATAGCGGGAGCTAAATTTCCTTTCGGCGAAAAGGCGCAAAACGCCATGCCGAAAACGTTTTTGCCAAAATTGGCACAAAAAATTTTCTTTCATAATTAACCTTTACGATAAACAATTAATAAACAACTTCTCTGCTTTCAATATACCATATCGCATCGGCCATTTCAAGGAAATTAAATAAAATGCTTTAACCACAATTGACAAAGGCCGAAAGTGGTTTATAATGTGAATATAGGGAAAGGCTCTAAGAGCACTACCTCTTAAAGCCTTTCATAACTTCCCTATTTAATGAGTATGATAAGCGCTATGATTATCCAAAAGATAAGTCTTAGCGCTTTTTCAGTTGCACTGAAATTCATCTCTTGCTCCTCCTTTCCTGTGTTTTCTACATAACCAGTCTGTGCAGGGGGAGGGCTAAACAGGGTAAGCTTACCCTTTATTCAATTTTAACATTTCTTAAATATTTGTTTCGTTCCCTTTATTCTTAATATTTTCAAATACTTTTTTGGCGCCGTCCTGTTCTTTTGCAAGTTTTGAGACAAAATCAATCGCTTCAATGTCGCGCGCTATCGCTTCTTTCAGGGAAACAATCTCTTCGTATGTTAAAGTTTGCACATTTGCATCAATTTCATATTCCCAAATTTTCTTAAATTTTTGCTGCGCCTCATCATCAAAGCCCGGAAGTTGCATCTTATAGCCGTACCATTTGTGAAACTGGTGCGCCATTATGTATAAATTTACGGGTAAATCTCTTAAAACAAACATTGGCGCAGTTTTTAAGGCAAATTTATGTTCCAAAACAAGGTTTAAAACAAGGGCGTTTACCCCCGAAACGGGCGTGATGAAGCCTTCTTCTTCGCCGACGAATTTTAAAAGCTTGTCTGCAAAGGGCACCTTGTAAACCTTTGTGCCGTTTTGCTCAATGTATTCAAGCAGCTTTTCAGGGTGTTTCAGGTTTTTTTTCACAAGACTTGTGACTTCATCATTGAGCTTTTTTTTGTTTTGCTCCGTTTTAGAGTTCAAAAAAAGCTTAATTCCTGCTTGCATGTGGGTTTTTGAGGTGGAATTTTTGGATGAAAACTGAACGTTTTGAAGGGCCGATTTATATTTTTTTGCGTAATATTTTTCTTGAAGGTTGAAGATAAATTCGGTGATTTTTTTGATAAAATTTTCCATTTTTATGCTTTCTTTGGCTTTTAAGGGCATAAAAAACCGCCCTTAAACAGGATTATACCAGTTTTCGGGCGATTGTTAAATAATGTTAATGGTTGAGTTTTGGCTCCTGTGGGTGTTTCGTCTTTTGTTCGTTTCGCTCACGCTGTCACTCACAAGACTTACATCCTACGTCGCCATCGTTGTGTTCCAGTTGCTTGCTCATCGCAAGCGCCTTGGGGAACACCGGCTCGCGCTTCTTATTTGTCGTCAAGCGCTGCAACGCCGGGGAGCACTTTACCTTCGATGAATTCAAGGCTTGCGCCGCCGCCTGTTGAAACGTGGGTGAAATCTTCCGCTTTTGCAAATTTCTTTGCGGCTGAAACTGAATCGCCGCCGCCGATTACGCTTGTTGCGCCGGCTTTTGTAGCTTCAACGATTGCCGCAAGCACTGCCTTTGTGCCTTCTGCAAATGCAGGGTTTTCAAAAGCGCCTACAGGGCCGTTCATAAGGATTGTTTTAGATGATTTTAAAACATCCGCAAAAGCTTTTCTTGAATCAGGGCCTGCATCTACGCCTTCAAAGCCATCAGGAATTTCGTTGATTTTAACGAATTTGTTTGTGCCGTTTCCTGAAAAATCGTCCGTAACAAGAACATCGGTTGCCATAACAAGCTTAACGCCTTTGTCTGCAGCCTTTTTCTCGATTGCTTTTGCAACTTCAAGCTGGTCATCTTCGCAAATTGAATTTCCGATTTTGCCGCCGTTTGCTTTAACAAACGTATATGCCATGCCGCCGCCAATAATAAGGTTATCAACCTTGTCGATTAAGTTTTCAAGAACGCCGATTTTTGAAGAAACCTTAGCACCGCCAACAACAGCCGTGAAAGGTCTTGTCGGGTTATCAAGCGCTTGGCTTAGGCATCTTAATTCTTTTTCCATCAAAAGCCCAGAAACTGCCGGCTTTAAAACTTTTGCAAGTTTTGCGGTTGATGTGTGGTTTCTGTGTGCTGCGCCAAAAGCGTCGTTAACGTAGAAATCACCGAGCTTTGCAAGTTCGTTTGCAAATGTCATATCGTCGTCTTTTGCTTCTTCAGCTTTGTAATATCTGATGTTTTCAAGAAGTGCAACTTGTCCTTCTTTAAGGTCTTCAACCATTTTTGGAGCATCTGCCACATCCGGGATGAACATAACATCTTCACCTAAAACCTTTGATAAATATTTTGCAACGGGTGCAAGGGTAAATTCAGGGTTCTTTTCGCCTTTCGGACGGCCGAGGTGCGCCATTAAAATGATTTTTGCACCTTTTTCTTTAAGAAAATTTACGGTCGGTAAAATTGCCTGAATTCTTGTGTCGTCCGTTACATTTTTGTCAGCATCCAAAGGCACGTTGATATCAACCCTCATAAGGGCCTTTTTGCCTTTGATGTCGCCTAAATCTTTAACTGATTTTTTCATTTAGATTCTCTCCTTTTAAAAGTATCCGTATGGAATAGATTATATAAAAAAGATAATTATTCTTCAACGGGAGCGAATCTTGTAAGAACGGCAGGGAAGATGAAGCCGATTACCGCGCTGAAAAGGTATGACATCACAATTGCAAAGAAAAGCATAATGTAAGCTTTTTTTGAATTGAAAAGGTTTTTAATTTTCATAATTACAAGACTTAAAACCGTTGCAGTAAGCGGGTTAAATAATAAGCCCCATTTTTTGGATGTGTCTTTAAACATTTTGGGGTCAATTACGGTGCCCTGAGCCTTCATCACGGTTATAATTATATAAGCGATGAAGCTTAAAAGCAAAATTTGGCCGACAACAAACAAAAGATAAATTAAAAAAGCCTGCCAGCCTGTTTTTTTCGGTTTTAAATCAAGAAGGGGAACTTCAGGCAAATTTTTCTTCACCTGTTCTCCGCAAGATTTACAAAAAACATCCGCATCATCCATTTCTTTTCCGCATTTTGGGCAAAACATATTTTTTCCTCTCTTTTAAACTGTGTCTT
>CANSKM010000192.1 GCA_947647475.1 uncultured bacterium | reverse complement strand
CGCATGAGCTTCTTCCTGCAAAGCTTTAAGCGTGTCTTCTTCTGTGTCTGCCGCATTTTGTATATCAACTTCAGCATTTAGAGCTTCAACGTTTGCCTGCGCCTCAATTTCATTTGCAAGCTCTTCGTTTAATTGTTCACTCATAGCCGCATCTTCAATCATATCGGATGTTATAACTTCATCATCATTCTGAGTTTGGTTTTTGGGCTCCTCTTCAGGAGCGTTTTCAGGCTCTGCCGTAACTTCTTCAGGGTTTATAAAATAATCCAGATCTTCTTCCGCAACGGGAATTTCAGGTACAACATCCGCCTTTTTAACGTCGGCATCAGCGTTTTCATTATTTTCAATTTCTTTTATATATTCTTCATCATTTTTAAGACTTGCTTCAATAAGCTCTGCCATATCAGCATTTTCAGCATCCGCTACAGGCTCTTCAACGTAATCTGTCGTGCCCGTCGCTTCAACCACAGCCTCATCCAGATGGTTTGAAACAATATCAGGGATTATCCCTCTTGTAGAATCATCAACCTCTTCAAGAGTATACGGAAGTTCTCTTTCGGGCTCCTCTTCAGAATTTTCTTCAAGCTCTTCTTTAGAAATATCTGAATTTTCTTCCGCCACAGAATCTTCAATCTCATCTACAGGTAAAAGCTCATACCCTTGCGCATTTTCAACAGTTTCTTCAACTTCGTTGGGAGCCTCTTCTCCCTCAGCTTCAGTCTTTTTTTCAGCGTCTTTTGAAACCTCCGGCATAACTTCATCTAAAGAAACTTCGTCTGCAAGACGGCTTTGGGGAGCTTTTGGGTTTGGCTGGATATGAACGTTTTTAAGTTCAAAATTCCCGCCCGCAAGCTCAACCGAGGTCATCTCTTCAAGCTCAAGATTGAGGTCGATATAGATTTTCTTATCTTCAAATTTTTCAAGCTCTTCTTCATCAAAAATATAATTTTTCAAAACAAACATAAAATCTTTGGTGTCTTCGCCAAAAATCATAAATGAAGAAGGGTTCAGGGCGCCGATTTGCGGGTTTGCAAACCCAAAATCACGCCTTGGGTTTAGGGTTTTATATAAAATATAGTTTCTTGTATGCTCCATCAGATGCGGAAGCTTTGCAAAACCATATGAAACACTTGAAATAATGCTTAATTTCGGATTATTTATGTATAAATCGTTGATTATTTCAGGGTTTGAATTGTTTTCGTTGAATCTTAAAAGTAAATAACATTCTGTTTCTTGAATCTGTCTTATTACAAACTCAAGAAAATCTTTGTGCCATTCAAGTTTCAGGCTTGAAAGGTCAATAATTACAGCATCTTCCTTAGCTATTGCTTTTGAAATTGCCTGAAATTCTTTTTTAGAGCGACTAAAGAGGCCTTCGTTCCAAAATCTTTTGAGCTTGTTTAAAAGCATTTTAAGCCCAAGTGCCGGAGTTGCTTTATATTGCTGTTCTATAACCTTTATAAACCTTGGAAAAGGAATATATTTGTCTTCGGTTGAATTTGCAAATTCTTTTAATTCGATAAAAGTATCTTCAAGCTCTGTTTGAATATCCAAAGTGGCATGGCCCAAGGCTTTTTCCCAGATATAATCTAAAGAATAAAAATCTAAAGGAAGCTTGAAATCTTTAATTGCCTTGATTCTTTTTGCATTTTTGATGTTTAAATTTCCGGTATAGTCAATTGCAACAACTTTTTTATAGGATTTTAATTTTTGTGCAATGTTTTCAAACGCACAGTTTACTTCATCAAGCTTATCCGCAAAAACAACCGGGGTATGGTTAAAGAAATCCAAACTTACATTTACGATTTTGTCATTTTTCACGCTGAAACCGAAAGGAACGGTTTCTTTTTCAATATTTACGCACTTTTCAATTTCTTCAATTTTAATTCTTGCAATCTCACACTCTCTTGAAGGCGTGAAATTGTCATAGGGAACAACCTGCTGGTCAGGCAAAATTCTATATACGAGCCTGATTGTCGCAACATTTTCTTCTGCATTGAATTTATCATCGTAAATTTCAATGATTTGACCCAAAAAATTGTCTTCGCCGTCTCTTACGATTAAAAAGTCGCTAAGGCAGAGTCCGTCTGTTTTTGGGTTAAAAATAAGTCTTATAGTGTCGTTTTTGGTTTGAATAACTCTCATTCGCTTTGCTTAAATTCCCATAATTTCCGTAAATATTATAAGTTTATTATACAACACACAAATTTATTGTAAAATATAAATCATGAATGAAATTGAATTTAGCATCATAATCCCTCTTTATAATCAGGAAAAATATATTGAAGAATGCCTTAAAAGCGCTTTGGGACAGAGTTTTCAGGGTAAGTTTGAGGTAATTGTCGTAAACGACGGCTCAACAGATAATAGCGAAGAAATTTTAAAGAAATTTAACGATGAAAAACTTTGCGTATTTAAAAATGAAAATTTAGGACCCGCATATTCAAGAAACTTTGGAATCAAGCAATCAAAAGGAAAATACATTGTCTTTCTTGATTCTGATGATATTTTAGAAAAAGATGCACTCAAAATTTTTTATAACACAATTTATTGTGACAACAAAAAATATTCAGACACAGATATTGTTTTTGCGCCATATTATGCAATTAGAGGACACAGGAATGATACAAAATTTTATTTTCCGTTAGAAAAATTTAAAGATTTTGACGGCTTTTTAAACCTTAAAAATACGAAAGGTGAAGTTTTAAAAGGAAATTTTGAACCTTGGGCAAAAGCCTATAAAAAAGATTTCCTTACACAAAACGGAGTAATATTTGAAGAAGCGCGTCTTGCGGAGGATTTACCTTTTTTTTATGCCGCAGTTTTAAGCACAGAAAAAATTCTTCTTTGTAAAAAACCTGTATATTTTTACAGAAGAGGGCACAAAGAATATTTAAAAGAAGGAAAATATGATTGGGGAGAAGAAGTTGTTAAGGCGCTTCAAAAAAGTGATGAAATTTTTAAAAGCCGGGTTTTGGGGCATGAAACAAAAGATTTAGAAGGCTTAAAAAAGATTGAAAAAATTTATGCAAAAAATTGTTTGAATATTTGTCTTTTTTGGGGAAACAAATTTAAAAAACTTCAAAACAGGAGGAAATTTTATGCTTTTTGCGGTGAATATTTAGGCAAATACGGGTTTTCAGCCGAATTTTATATAAGGCTTTTTATCCGTAATTTGATTGATATTTAATAAATAAATTATGAATTGAATAGAAATTACTTGACAGTTTGTTTTGTCTTGAATAACATGTTACTATTGAATTCTTGCTTGTAATTTCAAAAATTTGTTATCACAGCAAAAATGCCGATGTAGCTCAATGGTAGAGCAACGGTTTTGTAAACCGTAGGTTGCGGGTTCGAGTCCCATCATCGGCTAATTTTTAAAAATTGAACATTTAAAAACTAAATATGGGTAGATGCCCGAGTGGCTAAAGGGAGCAGACTGTAAATCTGCCGTCGC
>CANSKM010000191.1 GCA_947647475.1 uncultured bacterium | reverse complement strand
GCCTTCTTTTGGGCACAAAAAAGATTTTGTTAAAAATTCTGCAGTTAATTCGTCTATTTTTTCAAATTCATTCTCTTTTAGCACCAAAATTTTATCGATTAAATCGCAAAATTCTGGGTATTTTTCTTTGCTTGTCGGGAAGAACCATCTGGCGCCATATTCTGAATTCAACGCCCTTTTAATATCCGCCAAGCCAAGTTTTACTGCATCAAAAGAATTTCCGAGTTCTTTTTTTATAAAGTCTGCAACAGAATCATTTAAAGGCTCAATATCATACATCAGCTGACGCCAGCAGAAAAATTCATAAGGAATATCAGCCTTTTTTTTCATACCGCAATTTGCAAGCTCTTGCGCCATAGCATGTGCAAAAACGGGTGAAAGCGGAATTTTTTCCGTATCTTTAAAAAAGCGAAAAAGAATATTTTCATATTCGCCTTTTGAAATATTTGAAAGCCCAAAACAAGACACAGGACCAAATTCCAAATTAAAAACAGTAAAAAAGGTTGATATTGTGCCATTTTCATATTCCCTTGCAAAGACAAAAGAAAAGTTTGATGCCCCATCAATCGATGAAACATAAGCATCCAGCGGCTTGGAGGCTTTAAAAAGCTCTTTGTAATATTCAAGCGTTGAAATTTCTTTCCTAAGTCCCGCAATTTTAAGCTCGTTTTTTGTTTTCTTTGCCAAAGAAACAATTTTAGAATTTTCTGACGTTTGAACAAGCCAATCTAAAGGTGCGTATGCAAGATATGATTTTGATTTTAAAAGCCCTGAAATACAGGTTTCAAGAGTAATATCATCAGAAAGAGAGTAAATTAACGGGGTTAAAATGTTTGCAAGCAAATCCCCGGAATAATCCTTTATAATCGAATCCAAAAGGATATCGGCATCTTGCTTTTGAATGCCGTAATAAAAATCGAGAAAATCAATCTGCGCTTCAGGATTCACTTCAGCCAGCTTTAGAAATTTTTCCGTTTCTAAATCAATCATCTCATCCACATTTTTAACATAAAGGTGGATTAAATTCGGGTCAACAGCAATTCCTGCCTGGGTTAAGAGGTTTATCAAAAAAAGTTTTTTTTCATCTTTAACATTTGGCTTTTCAAGGAAGGTAAAAACGCACTTTTCAAGCACAGAATGCGCCAAATGCATCGCCAAAATCCCTAAAATTCCGTCAAAATAAACAATTGAACCGTCAATTTCTTTTAAAAGAAGAGTGCAAAGAAAGGTTTTATCCTGAATTTGGGATAAATTTGCAATCGCATTCTCAATATCTTTATCGCAAACTGCAGGAATACTTCTTAACTTTGAAATTTCCTGCAAAATATGTGCCCGAAGCTGGATTTTAGATTCACTCATCCTTATTTATCTTTTACACCCCACAAGAGGTCTAAAATCTTTTGTGCCTGGCCTGAAAGCACACCGTCTTGCAAAATTAAATACTGAACGGCAATTAAAACACATTCAGAACAAATATTAACATCCGGCCCTTTTACCATTTTGGGCACTTCCGTGTTTGGACGTTTACAAAAGCTGCAATATTCAATGTTTACGGGCTCTTTTTTCTCTTCTTTTTTATTTTGTTTCTTCCCGAAAGACACC
This sequence comes from uncultured bacterium, assembly GCA_947647475.1. Classification (GTDB taxonomy): domain Bacteria; phylum Cyanobacteriota; class Vampirovibrionia; order Gastranaerophilales; family Gastranaerophilaceae; genus MGBC122484. The sequence goes on along the minus strand of CANSKM010000191.1, from coordinate 1,905 downwards.
ACTTTTTTATCTGCGGCCACTTTTATTTTCTCCTGTTTTCTAAGGCAATACAAAATGTAATACTAAATATTTATACCTATTTTATAAAATTTTTCAACAATTTTCCAGAATGTAAATTTATTTTGCAACAAAGGCAAGACCTGCTCTATTCTTCCTTTTGCGCTTGCATTTTGCGCAGTTTTTGCGCCTTATACATAATAACAGCATTATTATACATTTTTTCCTTTACATTTTCAGGCAAAAACACATTATTATCAAAGCTTTTCCTTAGTTTTTCAAACTCAAGTTTTTCATCATTATCTAAACCAATCGCTTCGTAATCTTTTTCCGTATAATACTCCGGAGAGTCCGCATCAAAGGCATTTGAGCCGTTTGCATTATCAATACTCTTTTTTACGGCAAACCAGTTTTTATAATCGAATCTGATTTCTTTTATGACAAAATTTAATCCCTGCGCATAAGGCTCGTATTTTTTAATAATATCGGCCTTAAACATGGAAAGCTCCTGCGTTACAACAGGACTCATAACAGAAACATAAAGAACTGAATTTTTAAATTCATACGGAACAGAAACCTTCTCAAACCTTTTTCCTACAACATCTTTCCAAAAACCAAAAAGCATGCTGCAGGAAACACAGTAATCAAGAGTCTGTCCAAACTTCTTATCAGCAAGGACAGACTCGTTTAAAATATCTGCAAGTTTTGTAAATTCACTGTATGTCACAGGTTTTACATATTCTCCAAAACACAAGGCTTTTTAGGCCCGAGCTTTTTATCTTATGCTTGAAGCGCCAAAGCTTCGGTTTCAAGCTTCTTTGCCATTTGGATTTCTTCCCAGGGAACAAAGAAATCAGTTCTTCCGATGTGCCCGTATGCTGCAAGCCTTGAATAGAATTTACCGCCATTTTTTGCAGGCAGATTTCTAAGGTCAAATTGCTTAATAATCGCATTTGGCCTTAAATCAAAATTCTTTTGAACAATTTCAGATAACGCTTCATCTGAAACCTTGCCCGTACCAAAAGTATCCACTAACACTGACACAGGGCGGCTTACACCGATTGCATAAGCAAGCTCGATTTCGCATTTTTCAGCCAAACCTGCCGCAACAATGTTTTTTGCAACCCATCTTGCAGCGTATGCAGCGCTTCTATCAACCTTGGTCGGATCTTTTCCTGAGAATGCGCCGCCGCCATGACGAGCATATCCGCCGTATGTATCAACAATAATTTTTCTGCCCGTAAGGCCTGCATCTCCTTGCGGGCCGCCGATTACAAACCTTCCTGAAGGGTTGATTAAATATTTTGTATTAGAATCCGGTTTAATTGCATCATTTGCAAAAACAGGCTCAATTACATATTTTATAAGGTCTTCGCGGATAATTTCCTGAACTTTTTTATTGTCTGAAACACCGTTAATTTCAGGGTCATGCTGGGTTGAAAGAACGATAGTATCGATTCTATAAGGTTTTCCTTCCCTATATTCAACAGTCACCTGAGATTTACCGTCGGGCCTTAAATAGTTAACAGTGTGGTTTTTCCTGATTTCAGCCAATTTATAAGACAATCTGTGCGCTAAAGATATAGGCAGAGGCATTAATTCAGGGGTTTCATTGCAGGCATAGCCAAACATAATCCCCTGGTCCCCTGCGCCGATGTCGTCTGTTTCAGAGGTTGAAACGTCTGAATTGTCGTTTCTTGCCTCAAGCGCTTTATTTACGCCGCCTGCGATGTCTGTAGATTGTTCGTCAATGCTTGTTAGAACCGCACAGGTTTTATAGTCAAAACCGCCGCCCTCTTCGCCTTTATAGCCGATTGATTTGATTGTATTTCTAACAACGGACGGTATATCAACATAGCAGTTGGATGAAATTTCACCGCACACAAGCGCCATACCTGTTGTTACGGT
>CANSKM010000190.1 GCA_947647475.1 uncultured bacterium | reverse complement strand
CAATTTCGCCAAATCTTGCATAATATTTTGCAAGTTCTATAACATTTTCTTTTTCAAGAACTTTTTCTTTTCCTTGCCTCAGTTGGACTGCTTTTCCGTCCATCAGGTCTATGCTTGGAATAATCATTTTTATTGCCTTCCTTTGGTTTTTTTGAGCGCAGCCTGTGGCCTAAAACCTATAGCTTTAAAAGCCGTCTTTGCGCCTTTAATATTTTATTTTACAAAGCGGTTTAATACTTCCCAGTCAAAGGTTTCGCCCCTTCTTCGTTCAAAGTACTCATCTTCTTTGTAGCCTTTTAAATCTCTTATGTATGAATAATAGTCTGATTCTTCACATGCTTCAATATATGGAATATCAAATTCGGATGCGAGGTTTTGAACTTTAACATCGTATGAAATCGGAAGAACCTTAACCCCCATTTTAAGGGCCAAAAGAACCGCATGGTATCTCATTGCAAAGAGGTATTCAAGGTGTGAAAACTCTTCAATTAATTGGTTGTGTGAGTTTGGAATTACAACTTCGGTTACAATGTCGGAGCATTGCGCCTTCAGCCAATATTCAAATTTATATGCAAGGTCTGAATCCTGCTAAGTTTGGAAAGAGAAAATTTTAATTTTTCTATCCCCAAAGTAAACGCCGATGTATTTTGCAAGTTCTTTAAGAAGGGTCGGATGTAAAAACCTGTAGTTTCTAAGCTGCACACCAACGTAACCCATAGGTTCATACGGCGGGCATTTAATATCCCAAACAGGGTCCGGGACATATCTTGAATGAATTCCCCATTTCTTTAAAATCCTTTGGGAGAATACATCGCGAACCAAAATTAAATCACACATTTTAATAATTTTCTTCGAAAGCCACTGATAGCCTTTGCCGTAAATAGGACCAATGCCTTGGGCAAAAATTATCACTTTTTTGCCGAAAAGCTTTGCAAGGAAAATAATTGCAAGGTAATATAAAAGGCTCAAAGAGCTTGTGCCGTTTTGCAAAAGGCTTCCGCCGCCTGAAATTAACACTTGTGTGTCAAAAACGCTCCAAAGAATTTGAAAGAAATTCATATAGTTTTTGGCGTTAATTTTAAACATTTTCTTTGTAAGCTCAGGGTCTGATGAGAGTGCAGTTATGCTGCAATTGGACTTTCTCAGGTATCTTACTAAAAGTCCCAATATAGCATCATCTCCAAAGTTTTGAAAACCTATATACCCTGAAATTAATACTCTTTTACCCATAAATCTTCTCGCAATACTCTTCTACTTTATCTTTAAAGGGAATTGATTTAACAGCTCCCATACTTTGCATCTGTAATAAACAGAGTGCATCGGCATATTTTGCCGCATTTTTGGCGGATTCGCCGTCTAAATATCTGCTTAAAAATGCTCCGTTAAAGGCATTTGAAGCCCCCGTAGCATCCACTATATCGTATTCAAGCGGGGGGACACTTATTGTGTCGTTATTTTCATAAATAAACACCCCTTTTTCCTTGTCTTTTATAACAGCCATTTTAATTGCAAGGTCTGAAAGCTTTGTAATCAGCATATTTGAGCTTTCTGTGTCAAAAAGGTTCATGCCATCTTCCGTTTCAACAAACATTATATCAATATATTCGCTGATTAAATTAAAATTCTCAAACGCTTCACCCCTGTTTTTAAAGCACTTTTGGCAATTCGGGTCGTATGCGGTTAAAATATCATTTTCTTTTGCAAATTTAAACACTTCTAAAACCGCTTCTCTTGCGCTTAAAGAGAGGCTTTGGGCAAAACCCGTGGCATAAACAAGTTTTGCACGCTTAATATAATCAAAATCTATATCATCCACAGAAAGCGTGCTTGCGGCAGTTTTTTGCCTGTAATATCTGTACTCTCTTTTTTCATCATTGTTTCCGACAAAATATATTCCGTTTTGTTCGGTTGAAAGCTTTACTCTGCTTGCATCCAGCCCTTCAGACTGCCATGCATCAAGCAGATATTCTCCAAAGCTGTCATTTCCGACTTTTGTTATATAGCCAACCCTGGAGCCGCTTCTTAGCGCTGCAATTGCTGTCACGAGTGTGTCTCCGCCATAATACTTATCAAAGCATGTGCTGCTTTTTAATGATGCGGAAGCGGACAGTTCTATTAAGCTCTCCCCAATGGTTATTATGTCTAGATTCTCTTCCATACTCTTATCTTTACCATAGATTCGGTTTGTGTGTCAAATTGTTAAAAATAGGACAAATTAAGGAAAAATTTGCTAAATTATTAATTATGAAAAACGTATTAATTATAGCTGCAAATTCAGACATTGCAAAAAGCCTTATGCCTTTGCTTTTGCCCTTTTGTAACGTTTGGGCAACTTTTAGAAAACAAATGTTCGGAAAAGTATCTTTAAGGCTTGAGGGCGGAGGGGCCTATACCCCTTTAATTTTGGATATTTGTGATGAAAATTCTTTTGAAAAGCTTGCTGAAACTCTTCGGGGTGTAAAGCTTGATGCGGTTATAAACTTTGCAGGGGTTGCAATAACATCCCCTGTGACAAAATTAAAAGAGGAAGATTTAAAACGTCAGCTGGATGTTTGTGTTGTTGGTTTATCAAGGCTTTTAAGGTTTTTGCATCCGAATTTGGATAAAAATTCAAGGATAATAAACATTTCTTCGATGGCTTCATTTGGAATTTTTCCGTTTATTTCCCCCTATTGCCTTTCAAAAGCGGGGGCGGATATTTTATTGAACGCATATGAGCTTGAAACAGGGATAAGGACCGTTTCAATTAAACCGGGTGTTGTCGGGACAAAATTTTGGCAATATTGTATAGATTTAAACAAAGATAATTTTGAAAATTTTGACGGAGAGTATGAAGAAATCGGCAAATTTCTTTTAGAGAATGCGAAAAATAATTCTTCAAAAGGGGTGAGCCCAAGGCATGTTGCACGTGTAATTAAAAAAGCGCTTTGTGCAAAATGGCCAAAACATTCTTACCTTGTGGGGCATGATGCCTATTTTGCATCATGCACAAGGTTTATTCCGAAATTTATGCTAAATTTTATCATAAGAAAAACGCTTGAATTTAGAGTAAGGAAAATTAGAGATGGAAAATAATATGGAAAATGGGGCTTTGAGCCAAGATGGCAAAAATTGCCGCGGGAAAATATTTTTAATATATCCGCCATCGCCCGTGATGAACAGGGAAGACAGGTGTCAGCAGCCGACGGATGATTTAATCGTAATTCCGCCTTTGCCGCCTTCAGATTTAATGTATTTGGCCTCAATTGCAAGGCTTACAGGCTTTGAACCCAAAATTAAAGATTACAGCCTGAAAAACGAGACGGTTCAAGATTTAATTCGCGATATTAAAGAATTTCAGCCCGATTTTCTTTTGTTAAACGCTGCAACACCGACTCTAAATTCTGATTTAGCGCCGCTTGAAGCTGTTAAGCGTGAATTTCCAAATATTAAAACAATTGTTAAAGGGGCACATTTTAATATTTTGGCAAAAGAAAGCCTTGAAAGCTTCCCCGCGCTTGATATTGCAATAATGGGCGAGGCTGAATTAACGCTGAAAGATATACTTTCAGGT
>CANSKM010000189.1 GCA_947647475.1 uncultured bacterium | reverse complement strand
ATATGGGTTATGTTTTAAATGTGGGTCCTGAGGCTGAATTTTTCTTGTTCAATATGGATGAAAACGGAAGACCGACCCTTGAAACTCACGACAAGGCAGGATATTACGATGTTGGGCCCGATGATAGAGGTGAAAATGTTCGTGCGCAAATGGTTGAAACCTTAACAAAAATGGGTTTTGACATTGAAGCAAGCCACCACGAAGTTGCAGACGGGCAACATGAAATCGATTTTAAATATGCAGATGCGCTTACAACCGCAGACAACGTTGTTTCTTTTAAATATGCAGTTAAAGCGGTTGCAGCAAAGAATAACCTTTATGCAACATTTATGCCAAAACCTGTTTTTGGAATAAACGGTTCAGGAATGCATTGTAACGTTTCTTTGTTTAAAGACGGTAAAAACGCATTTTATGATGAAAATGCGCCATATCAACTTTCAGACGAAGCTATGTATTCAATTGGTTCTTTGCTTGAAAATGTTATGGGCTTTACAGCAGTTTCAAATCCTTCCGTAAACAGTTACAAAAGGTTGGTTCCGGGGTATGAAGCACCTGTTTACCTTGCGTGGTCTCTTGCAAACAGAAGCGCACTTATAAGAGTTCCTGCAAAACGCGGAAACGGCACAAGGATTGAGCTTCGCTCTCCTGACCCTTCCTGCAACCCGTATTTAGTATTTGCCGTAATGCTTACCGCTATGCTTGACGGTATTAAAAATAAAATTAACCCGCCAAAACAAACGGAAGAAAATATTTATGATATGAGTGCAAAAGAGAGGGCCGAAAAAGGCATTGCTTCGCTTCCGGGCGCTTTGAATGAGGCGATTTATTTGATGAAGAGAAATGACCTTGTAAAACGTGCGCTTGGCGAACATATTTACAACGAATTTGTTTCATCAAAAGAGAAAGAATGGGATGATTACAGAACAAAAGTTTCCGCTTGGGAGATTGAAAATTATCTGTAAGCCCTGATTGGAAAAAGAATTTGCCTCTTTGGCTCATAAAGTGTTTAAAAAATGCCTCCTAATTTAGGAGGCATTTAATATGATTAAAAATTTATTATGTATCAATGTTTGTTGCGTAAACAGCGTTTTGTTCAATGAAGTCACGTCTTGGGGCAACGTTATCGCCCATTAATATGTCAAACAATTCATCGCAAAGCATTGCATCTTCTATGCTTACTTTTAGCAATGTTCTGTTTGCAGGGTCCATTGTTGTTTCCCAAAGCTGCTGCGGCATCATTTCGCCCAAACCTTTAAATCTTTGAATCTGCATGCCTTTCTTTCCTCTTTCATCTACAAGCCTTTGAAGCTGTGCAAAAGAAGTAATTTCAGATTCACCTTCCGGTGTTTCAAAGATTAATGCTTTTTCTTCTTCAATCAAGAATTCTCTGATTTTTGGATATGAATTTTTCAATCTTTCAAATTCGTTTGATTTTATCATATGAGCTGTAACTGCAGCAGGTTCAATGTCTTCGCCTAAATTTACCTTGATATAATATCTTGAAGTTTCAGGGTTTTGAGCAAGTGAAACTGAATAATTTTTCGCTTCGTCAATTCCGTAATTTAGCGCGTGGTCTTCAATGTAATGTGCAAGGTAAGCGTGGATTTCTTTCATTCTTTCTTCGTTTTCAAAATCTTCTTCTTTGATTTCGGAACGAATCAAACCTCTTACAATTACAGAAGGCATTTGGTTAATAATCGGGTTATGGAAAGATTTATAATATGTTGACATTGCATACAAAATGTTTTCCAGGTTTTCTCCCGTTAAAGATTTTGATTTTGTTTTGTCATATAAAACAACGCCTTTTATGCCGCGCTCTCTGACCATTCTATCCAGCGCCCTGTCATCATAAAGGTATTCAGCTACTTTTCCGATTGTAACTTTATACAAAGGAGGTTGTGCGATATAAACATAACCGTTATCGATTAAGGGTTTAGCGTATCTGAAGAAGAACGTTAAAAGAAGGGTTCTGATGTGCGCACCGTCAACGTCGGCATCTGTCATAAAGATAATTTTATGATAACGGAGTTTTTCGATGTTTACTTCTTCTTCATTCTTTGAGATATTGATGCCCATTGCCTGAATCAAAGATTGGATTTCGTTGTTATTGTACATTTTATCCAATCTTGCGCGTTCAACGTTTAAAATCTTACCTCTTAAAGGCAAAATCGCCTGGAACATTCTGTTTCTGCCTTGTTTGGCTGAACCGCCGGCTGAATCTCCCTCTACGATGTAAAGTTCGCATTTTTCAGGCTCTCTGTTTGAACAGTCTGCAAGTTTTCCGGGAAGTGTTGAAGTTTCAAGGGCAGATTTTCTTCTTGTAAGTTCCCTTGCCTTTCTTGCGGCTTCGCGTGCACGTTGCGCCTGTAAGATTTTATCAACAATGAGTTTCGCAAATTTCGGGTTAAATTCGAGCCATTCCATAAATTTGTCACGTACTGCATCATTTACGATAGGCGTTACTTCAGCGTTTCCGAGTTTTTCTTTTGTCTGTCCTTCAAATTCGGGGTTTGGAATTTTAACGGAAACAATTGCTGTTAAGCCTTCCCTGATATCTTCCCCTGCAAGGTTTTGGTCATTATCTTTAATTAAATTGTTCTTCCTTGCATAGTCGTTAATTACCCTTGTAATACCGTTTCTAAAGCCTGTAAGGTGCGTTCCGCCAAAGTGCGTATTGATGTTGTTTGCAAAGCAAAGAACGTTTTCCGTGTAAGCGTCTGTATATTGCATTGCAATTTCAACAGCAACCCCTTCAAGCGTTTTTTCAATATATACGGGTTTTTCAAACATTACGTTTTTATTTTTGTTCAAATGTTCAACGTAAGATGCAATACCGCCTTCGTAGTGGAAGGTGTGCTCTTTGTTGTTTTTCTTATCGATGAAAATCAGTTTTAAACCTTTATTCAAAAAGGCCATTTCTCTAAATCTGTTTGCAATAACGTCACAGTCAATTTCTGTTGTTTCCGTGAAAATTTCAGGGTCTGCCCAGAAGGTTGTTTTTGTACCTCTGTTTTCTGTTTCGCGTACTTTTTCAACAGGGTTAACCGGTTCACCTCTTAAATATTCCTGTCTGTGAACCCAACCGTCACGGGAAACTTCAACGATATATTTTTCTGAAAGTGCGTTTACAACTGATGCGCCAACGCCGTGAAGACCGCCTGACACCTTGTATCCGCCGTCTCCAAATTTACCGCCCGCATGGAGCACCGTGTGAACGATTTCCAATGCAGATTTTCCGCTGTCGGGTTTAATATCGACAGGGATGCCGCGGCCGTTATCTTCAACGGTAACAGAATTATCTTCATGAACTGTGATTGTAATTGTCGTACAATAGCCTGCAAGGCTTTCGTCGATTGAGTTATCAACGATTTCGTAAATACAGTGGTGCAAACCTCTTTGAGAGGTTGAACCTATATACATACCGGGGCGGAGACGAACAGCCTCTAAGCCCTCTAATACTCTAATATTACTGGCATCATAACTTTGATTTGTTGTTGTGTTTGTCATGCCTTTTCCTTTATAAAAACCTGCCTCTATAGCAACATTGTACTATA